>CALLME010000207.1 GCA_938007945.1 uncultured Caulobacterales bacterium | reverse complement strand
AGGCACATTTGGTGATTGGGCGACCTATTCGCGCACCTCTGGCGGCGACCGTATCTGCTACGTTATTTCAGAGCCAAAGAAAAAAGTGCCAAGCAGCGTGCGTCACGGCGATATTTTCTTCATGGTGTCCAATTGGAAATCAGGTCAAGCGACCGAGCAGCCGAGCTTGCTCGCGGGCTATCCTCTTAAGGTCACAAGCCCGCCAATGGCGATTGTCGGCAGTGCGCGCACCCGTATGTATGTTTCGCAAAATGAAGCCTTTATCAAAGAGAGCGCCAATGAGCGCTCACTTGTTAAACGTATGCGCGCGGGTGCGACAATGCGGGTCTCAGCCATGAGCGCGCGCGGCACAGCTGTGTCCTATGATTTCTCGCTCAAAGGTATTACGGCCGCACTGAAAAAAGCCAAAGCGAGCTGTAGCTAGTCTGAGTAAAACAAAGTGATGACTGACTTCACACGAGCCACTATTTTACGCGGGTAATGACGCCAACTCATCGCGGCTTTAATCGCGTTAGTTTGCTATGTCTCAGACTCGGCAGCTATCGCTTGTATAGCGGTCAGGGCCAAAGCGGTTATCACAAGCTTTATTTCGGTTATTATTTTTCGAATGTTTGGCCTATCCCTAAGCACGGTTTTTTTGAGAAACTTTCGTTTCCATATAATGAACCTTTTTTTTAGGGGTTAGCAAAGCTCCGAGTTGTCGGACCATTATCTGTGACGACATTTGTAGGTGAGATACGGCGCAGCAGGCCTTTGGCTGTGTGCTGGTCAAATTTAACGCGCAGCTGAATATAAGCACCTTTACGAGAATATTCCGCCGCTTCGAAATCATCGTCTTTGAACCCAGAGACGTTATAGCCTGCATTAATCCAAACGTTTTTGACGGGTGCCACACCGATACTCGGGCCGTAGCTATAAGACTTTGTGCCAATGCCGCTTGTGGTCATGAGCTGACCGCGAAGACCAAGATCAATTTTCTCTGTCAGGTCAAAGCGCGTTTCTGCACCGACCAAATGGCTCCAGCTTGTAAATTTTTGATCGGCTATATCTGTACGCACATGTTTCACGCCGTAATTTGTCGAGAGCTGCCAATTGTCGGCCATCATGGTGTTCATGGCGAAGTTATTGACGAGTTTTGTTTCTGTTTCGCCGCGCACATTTTTGCTGTGCGTGAGATCAAAGCGGTCAAAATAAACCGTCTCTTCGCCGCGTGGACGCCAAGCGCCACCAATGCGCGCGTCAAACTGGCTTGTGGCGTTTGGCTCACCTTCAGCTTCGTTAAATACACCGCGTAAGGCGCCTGCGATAGAGAGCTCTTCCGAGAGCTCACGGGCCAGCGCAGCTGTACCAATCCACGTGTCGCCTGCGGACGAATTACGGGCCTCAAATCGTGTCGACCCTGTCATAATTTCGTCGCGGTAGCCGACCCCGACATAAGCGGATGTAAAATCTTCATTGGTCTCAAGTGGGGAGATAGCAGCATCTGGTGCGACCTCTACATAGTCCCCTGTTTGGTCGAGCACTTGGCGGTTACGCACACCTGCGGAAGCTGACCATTTTTCCGAAATCTGGAATTGTTGATCGAGACCGATCGTGGCGCCAAGACGGCGACCGAGATCATTTGTCAGAAGGTCAGAGCTTGCAGAAATGGCGGCTCCGGTCCACGGCGTTGTCGTGAGACCAAAGGTCGTATTACCGCTGCGGTTATCGCCACCGTCCAGAATTTCGTGACGGATAGAGGCGGTGGCTTTTTTACCGAGGCGCTTATCTACACCGAGCGTTGTGCGTTGCGGGAAGGCTGAAACCGTATCTTTACCCCCCAGCGGTTGTTCATGCGCGATCTGGAATGTCACGTCATGCTTGGGTATCTCAAGTGAGGCGCGCGCGACAGCGAGCAAGCTCTCGCGGTTTTCGCGGTCTGTATATTCGTCTTTAACGCCGCGCAGGCCAGCTGAATATGACACGCGGTCGCCTTGGTGCTTGGCGATAACTTCAGCGCTGTCGCGTGTGTCGCCCGTTTCAAGATTTTCTTCGCGGTAGGCGAGCCCTTCGATAACGTTGCGGCCACGGCGACCTGTTGTCTCGTCCTCAAATTCATTGATTTCATACGCGGCATCAACGCCGTAGCGGCGAATTTTATTCGTGTTAGAATTGCGCTGTCCAAGGCCAAAGCCCGCGTCCTCTTGACGGAAATAAGCTTCAGCTTGCAATTTTTCGCTCGTGTGAATGACCTCAGCTAAAATGGCCTCTGCGCCGTCCACGCCTGGCGTGGTATCGGTGATGGCGTATTCCGCGCGCACTTCTGTTTGTTCGCTGACTTGTCCGACAAGATCAACGCCGACCATTGTCGATTTCGCGCCAGATACTTGGGCCGAGCCGTCTTCTTTGACAAATGTTGAGCCAATACGCAGGCGGTCATCCATAAACTCAGCTTGGATGCGTCCACCAATGGTGAGGTTGCGCTCTACCTCATCAGATGTTTCATAATCCACGATAATAACATTGGGATTGAAATCAAAATCAGAGACATCAACAGGTTTACGGAAAATCAGCTCACCCGTGAGGTAATCAAGTGTATAGTCAAGGAAGCGCACCATTACCTGACGATCGAGAATGATATCAGGACGGTTACGGTCACGCGTTTCAACAGTCACGGTTTCCGATTGCGCGAGGATACGTTGGTTGGACAGTTGATATGTCCCGCTTGTGCCGTCTGCGGCAATCTCGTCTTTGGCAAAGCCTTGGTTTGTCTCAGCTGCAAAACCGACGACCTGGAAGTCTTCGCCGACATATTCGGCCTTAAGCCCAGAGAGGCGGCGGTTATAGCTGGTTAGGCGACCTTCGGGGATATTCGTGTCGTAATCCCCAAACATAGCATAAGCACTGCTCTTTTCGAGTTTGACATAAACGGGGTAGCGCGAGACACCTTCAAATTCTTGATAGCTGCGGTCGCCGTAAAGTGTGTAATAGGCGTTAGGGTCAATTTCTTGGCCAAAATCACCGTCACGGTCACCGCGCCGTGAATCTGTATCCACCGCAATTGTCGCGAGCCAATTACCTTTAATGAGTCCTTTTGCAAAAAATGCAACGCGACCATCGGTTATGATGTCGTCTTTATCTTCTGGCGTAATGTCGACCGCATTGCCTTTGACGGTCTCCCAAGCGGCGGATCCTTCCGCAAGACCGACAAGAATCCAGTCGCGCTTTTCAGGTTCAAGATACATATAGACAGGCACTTTGCGACCATTATCAAGCGTGACGATGGCTGTGATTTTACCTGTCTGCAAAGTTGGTTCAATGCGCAGGCGTAAAATGCCGTCACGTCCGACCGTGATGTCTTGGCGCGCGGTGAGGGGGTTAAGCGTTTCATTTTGAAGTTCTTCAATCGCGCGTTCACCCGTTTCGTCATAAATACGGTAAGGCTGCTCGATGTCGACGCGCACAATGCGGCCTTTATGAACAGGTCGGCCCGCTTCGTCTTCCAAGCGTATGGCAAGCGTCGGGACTGTGCGGCCATCGGCAATCAGCACTGACTGGCTTGGCAGCGGTATCGCGCGCGCAATTGTTTTCACATAAGAGATTGTTTCCGTCAGCGTGGTCGCCACAGAGCCGTCGGAATTGCGCACGATCGCGACAAGACGGTTATCACCTTCAAGCAAATCTACACCGCGCCAACGACTAATCATGGTGAGCTGGCTTTGGCTGATATCACGACCTGAAAGATTTAATTCTGAAACCGGGCGGTCATTGAGGATAATCTCAACACGCTGATCAGGCTTATGTTTAATGCCTATATTGACTGACGGTGTGGCCGGTGTGTTCTTTGTGTTCGGATAGACGAGTTCAGGGACAGAACTTTGCCCATCGAGCCAGTTTTGATCAAATTTCTTATAGCTTTGGTTATCCGCTGTCTCAATGTCTGCGACTTGCGCCGCCGTTTCGCCTGTCTGCTCAAGATAGAAGTTTGCGCGCCAGACACCGCCGCCTTGAATATCGACGAATTTCGACGTAGCAGAGCCCGCATAGCGCGTATTCTCTTCGCAAATCATCGGTGTGTAGCCTTGGGGCAGGGTTTCCTCATCGACCTGCACGACATGCGTGCCCTCAGAGACACCTTCAAAATGGAAAAGCCCGTCTGGATCAGACACGGCATAAGCGCCCGTCTCGAGGTAAAGTCGTACACCCTCAACGCCAATGCCGCGGACAACATCACGTGCCCAGTCTTCGTCTTTGTCGCAAGATTTTTCTGAAATACGGCCGATGACGGTGGAGGTCGAGCGAAGTAAATCCTCGCGAAGAGTCACTTCGGCGCGAGCTACATTTGAGAGCTGATTATTATCATTGTCACGCACGACAGCGCGGTTAATCGCATCACCCATAGGCGCGCCAGGCCCGATTTGTAGCGCGTAATCCAGACGAATAGACTCGCCTGGTGCCAGCACACCCATAGGGAATGTCAGAAGCGTTGCGTCATCTGAAACGGCTGGGTCTTCAATTATAAGATTGTTTTGACGCGACGTGCCGTTGAGATAGCGAAAGCCAATAGGCAACGTATCAAACAGGCGCACAGGCGCGCTGCGCGTCCCCGCATTTGTCACATCCACAGTGTAGTTTACGAAATCACCGACATCTCCAAATTGACGGTCTGCGACTTTGGTCAGTACGAAATCTGTTTGCGGATCAAGCGGAATATCAAAGCGGAAGGTCATCTCTTCCGTAAGGGTGAACACGTTGCCAAATGAGCCCGCAAGGATTGTGTAAGCGCCGCCATTGGTTTCAATCTCGGCAGGCGAGAAAGAGGAGGCGTAGCTATACCCTTCAGGAGCGTCCACTTCGAGACGGTAATTGCCGGCAGGCAGCATAGGGAAGGTGAACTCCCCTGATTCTGCGTCATAAGTGAGGCCCGCCGCGTCATCCACGTCATGACCACTTGTGACAGATGTCGGGAAAGTAGATACACCGTCTACACCGTAAACGAGCGCGGGTTGACCCGTATCTGCGTTCACAACAGTCACAACAGCGCCGTCAACAGGCTTACCTGTGACAGAATCAAAAACAAAATTTGACGGCTCGACAAGCGCGGTATCAACCACCACTTCAGACTGGGTAAAGGTGTTGATATAGGTCGCGCGTAGCTGCGTATTGCTCGGCGTTGATAGCTCATTATCAAATAAAGGAGACTCGGCCCCTGTCGACGGAATATAAGCCCAGAATTGCCCTGTATTTGGCCCCGATTCGTAAAGCTGCAAAACGATTGTGTCGCCATTGCTGGCCGTGACAGAAATCGTGACAGTTTCAATCTGCTCTGGATTATTATTCGCGCTTGTGTCTGTAACGGTCACGAACATCAACTCGCCAGTGAGATAAACCTCAGCTGGTGTCAGCGGTAGTGGCGAGCTTGTATCAATGACGCGGCCGCCTAGCGTGCGGGCAGGTCCGATGCGCGAGAAGGGTCCAGACAAATCGCCTGTTGGGCTGAAGTCAGAGCCGTTGATAGACGTAATTTGCGGATTTGGACCATTGGGCGAATGGCGGAAGAATTCGATGGTCGGCGCTATGTCTGGCGCCTGAATTGTAAAGACAGCTGGATTAGTTTCAACTGTGCCTTCGACGTCGCCCACTTTGTAGGTGACGGAGGCGATATTAGTGACTGTGTCGCCCACAGCCGCATGGGCCTGACCCGCAAGGGACCAAGCAGACGCTGCAAAAATGGCAGCGCTTGCGGTATGTTTAAATGTAGACGACATAGCCTTTAGAATTTCCCGCCTCTATTAAAGAGGCGGGAAATATCTTTAGATAACTTACCGATTAAGGTTTGCTAGATGCGATAAGGGCACGGATAGTGATTACACCTGTCGTTGGTGTCGTTGATCCGTCCTGAAGCTCACCGCCCGTGTACTCAACAACACATGGCGTTGCAAAACAGTCTTGGTTCGCTGTTGGCAATGTCGTAAATGATCCTGCCTGAGTGGCTGTTTCGTCAAGGAAACCTGTCGCAGACGCCGCAACAAATGTCAGATTATCCGGCAGTGTATCGGCGATATCGATAGAGTTCGTTGCTGCTTCACCTGTATTTGTCGCTGTAATGGTATATTCCACACACGCGCCAGGAATGGCGTATTGGTCGTCTTCATCAGACGTCTGCGGTGCAGGTGTCCCTGGAATAACGGCACAATCATTTGTGGCGTTCGGGACCTCTGCAAAGATATCAACGGCTTTCACCGCAGCGATCATCGCGGCCACAACTGAATATGTGTTTGTGGCAGAGTGGCTACCATCTTCAGCAACATCACCCGTGACGTTACCGTCGCCAGCTGCGTCTGCAAAGACGTTCTCAACAGTGGCGTTATCGTTGCCGTCTGTATCTTCAGTGACAAGCGTACCTGCACCACCTGTAACAGCTGTTTCCGCCAGAAGCGTGATGTCAGATGTATCGTCTTGATCCACTCCTCCTGGAATATCGCCTTCGATAGTGACGAAGACAATCTGGTCAGGCGCGATGTCTGGTGTAGACGTACCATTATAAGCGACTGGTGCGCCGTCATTGTTGATGCCGTCACCATTTGTATCGACAACATAAAAAATTGCCAGATTAGTTGCGTCAAAATCATCACCCGCAGCTACGTTGCCAGCTGTTAAGACGTAACCTTGTGTGTCGTTACCTTCGTTTGTGACGGTAAAGCTAAGCGGCTGATCAACAGCGCCTGGTGCCACGTCGAGACCTGCGTTAGGCGCGACGTTCACATCAATCAGACGGTCAACCACAAATGTCGTCGGCGTGTCGCCTGTGACGGGAGGTTGCGGCGTTGTGCCAACGTTATAGTTAAGTGTGAATGTGTTGGTGACGGTTGTACCCGCCGCAGTCCCAGCCGCGAAAGCCGTTCCCGTTGAAAGAGCCGTAAGCGCTGACGCAGCCAAAAGCCCCTTCATAAGTGTTTTAGTTTTAGTCATAACCCTCTTTCCTTTTTATATCAGGTGAGAAAATTGTAACTGAAAGTGGTAAAGAGACTGATTAGAAGCATGGTTAACATGATGTCAAAATACAGTTAGCGGGGCTTGATGAATTGTTAAAAGATGTATATAGAACAATGCTTTAATGGGCTAACAAACTTCACGTCATTCACCTTTTGTAAACCCCTTTTTAAAAAAATCACTTGCCAGGTTTTGGACAAAAAAAACCGGCCTTCTTGAAGACCGGTTTTTAAAATCAATAAGATGTGAACCTAACGCACTGTTGCTGCGAAGGAGAGTGACCCGCTTGCCCCAATCTCGACAGGGCCAGGAACTGTCCAACGAATATGTGTCAGCTCGTCTGCGCTAGCCGTGCGAATATTGCCCGCATTATCAAGCTTCATCACGGATTGACGTGACGCGAAACTCTCGCCGCCATCTGCGGAATATGTCACAGTCGTAGCTGGCATCTCAGCCGTACCTTCGATAAATTTAACCTCTGACGGAATGGGCATGGTCAGAACAATATCGCTCGCAGGGGCGGCGTCATCATTTGTAAAATTTAAGCTATAGACAATTCGTTCGCCGGGTACGATTTTGTCAATCGTTTCGCGTATGGTTTGCACGGTACCGTCAGCACCGATTGCCGTTGTTTCTTTTTGAACAGTCTGTTCCGCGCTTAGAGCACTCACGTTTAGAGGCAAGGCAGCGAATGACGCGAGGGTCATAATAGAGATTAAGTAACGCATAAGAGTCCTCAAAGTTAATATGTCTTACCTAAGTCTAGCGGGTCACACTTAACAGTTTCTAAAGGGCACTGTTAAAAGACGTGTGATTACTGATAGTGTGACATGGGACTCGCTAAATTATATACAATTATAAAGTGTACACAAAAGCATATGAATAAGAGGTCGCGACTGCCTGACCAAGGCGGGGGGTCGCTTTGATCTAGGGCATCGGTTCTCCGCGTCGCGCGATATAGAGGGCATACCAATCTTCCCGTGACAGCTTAATTTCTAGCGCGCTGCCGGCCTCTTTTATGCGGGTCGGCGTTTGCGTCCCGATAATGGGAATGATACCGCTGGGATGGGCGAGAAGGAAGGCAAGCGCGATTTGGGAAAGTGTTGCGTCATGACGCACTGCGCAATCGTCCAATGCCTCTTGCACGGCTTTCATTTGCTTTGTGTCTGGGGTTCTGAATAAAGCCCCACTGCCTAGAGGTGACCATGCGAGGGGGGTCAGACCAAGTTCAGCGCATATATCAAGCGTACCGTCCTCAAAACTTTCTGTCGCCCAAAGCGAGATTTCGGGCTGATGGCTCAAAAGCGGCGTTTTGAGATGTGCGCTTAACGCCCTGATTTGGTGCGGCGTGAAATTTGAGACACCTAAGGCCCTGACTTTCCCCGCGATTACAAACCCGTCAAGTGTTTCGGCGAGCGCCGCATAATCCGTCAAAAGGTCTGGACGGTGGATTTGATAAAGGTCGACGTAATTTGTGCGCAAGCGTTTCAGTGAAGCCTCAAGTGCTTGGGTAAGATAATGTTGCGAGCTGTCATAAGGCAGAGGCGGACGGATGCCGCCTTTAGTTGCCAGTATCATCCTGTCCCTTAGGGCGGGGTCGCGCGCGATGCAGTCGCCAAGAAGCGCCTCCGCGCCGCCAAACCCGTCTGGGTCCGCGCCATTAATCATTACCCCTCTCTCTGGGTCGGTAAATCCGTAAATATCTGCCGTATCTATGAGCTTAAATCCCATATCAAGCGCCGTATGAATGCGGTGCTGTACTGAACTTTCATTGGGTTCAGTTAAGCGCCAACACCCATAAGCCATGCGTCCAAGATTCAATTTTTTCATATGAAGATTCCAAAATTTATACCCCCCATGCCGCAGAATTGCAGAGGCAGCAAGACTATGTTATATGGATTTAAAGGAGATTTCCATGACACAGAAAATTACGAAAATACTCACGTCAGTCGCGTTGGGCTTCGCGCTCATAGGAACGGCTTCACTAGCGCACGCGGCGGACACAAATAAAAAACAGCAAAAGAGCACGTTACAAATTACGGCCAACTCTACAGGTCAAGTGCAACGGGCAATGACAGGCATGCATATTGATAACCTTCCTGATGAAGAGGAAAGCACGAAGGCGGTTGATAATCCAAACCGTATTGTTTGTAAAAAGATTGAAAAACTGGGCTCACGCCTAAAAAAGCGTAAAGTTTGCGCGACAAAGAAAGAATGGGATCAGGCGAAATCAAATACGGTAAACGCTGTGCGTCAAATGCAACTCACACGTGGCACCTCTGATTAATCTAAATCACATGTAGGTTTAAAAATAGCGTCCTTAGAGGCGCTATTTTTTCGCCTATAACGCTAACGCTTCACTAAAGACCAAAAGGCGACAATGCTAGCCCAAATGAGAAGCGCAAGTGCGGCCCCACCCATATTCGCGAGCTGATCCCCCACAGACGCTGTGCGCCCCATATCGAGTAAACCCTGCCCGCCTTCTAAGACAGCGCCCATAATGGCTGCTGAGAGGAATAAATAAATCATTTTAAGGTTTGGAAAAGCCGCCGCCGTAAGCGCGGTGAGCGTGCCATAGGCGAGAAAATGTAAAAGCTTGTCGGAAACCTCTTGCGCGCTCGGGACTGTGGGCACGAGCGAGAGATAGGCGAGCAAAATTATGTAAAGCCCCAAGAAAATCACAGAGAGCTTCCGCAATATCTTAAGTTTTGGATGGGCTGTAGGGCGCGTAAAATCAATCATGGCGTCCCTTAGACTTAAAAGATGGATTTAATCTGAATGGCGGGACGGTCTGCCACAGCCTAATTTGAACTAAAATGTGGGCAACGCGCCGCCGCCGAGCACGGTGTCCAGTAAGGGAAATTCACCCGTTTCGTCTTTAATAATCGGAAGGGTCTTGCGCGTCATCACCGTGACTTGATCGCCTGGGAGTATGGTGGGGCCAGGGGACTCCACTTCGTCAAGTCCCGCTAAACTGATACGCCGCGCACGAATTGTATCGCTCACACTGCGAAGAATAATGGCGTCAAGCTCTGCGGCATTACCCTTTAATCCGCCGCTGCGGGAAATCACTTTGGCGAGCGACTCGACTGATGTCATGGAAAGGGATTGCGGACGGTTGACCAAGCCTTTGAGGGTGACATCCCCTAAGACTTTGGCACGTGTGCCGACGGTAATCTCTGGATCGACGAGATAATCGATAGCATAAAGCGCCTCTAATTGCGCCTCAAGCTCACTGGCGGTGAGACCCTCGACAGCCACAGCTCCGATAAGCGGCAAGACAAGCGTCCCAATAGAAGAGATTTTAAAAGCGCCGCTCAGGCTGTCTGCGTCTTTGACCCTGATGTCCACAATCTCGCCCGCTGCGAGCCGTCCAGTTGGTAAGGTCATATCGGAGGTGACAGCCGCAAGTTCAGACTCGATATCAATCCAGCTATTAGAGTCGTCTACAGTAGATGTATTCGGAAGGGTTCCAAAACTCTCAAGGTCTTGCCATTCACTGGACGGCGACGGCGCGCTAGAGGACGGCACTGCGGGAGTGATTGGCTCAAGTGTTTCAAGATCACGCCAACCGTCATCTGTTGTGGTCTGAATCGCGGACTCAGGGGTTAAACTGTCTAAAACCACCCAACCGTCTTCTGCTGAGGGTGGCGACGATTGGGCGACTGCGAAAGAAGAAAAGGATGTCGCGGCAAGTAGCGCGACAAACGCGGCCCAGCCAATACGCCCTAAAGGGCGCAGACGCAATTTCATCGCATTTTGTGTATGTAAGCACCACAATTTCATGCACTATTGTAACGTGTGCGTATGTAAACGAATAGCCTAAATAACACCTTTGTCGCGCGCCGTTGTTTCCAAAACGGCCACGAATGTGTCCGCCAATTTATTACGGTCAAACTCACGCTGGGCGAGCGTGAGAGCATTGTCACCCATTTGCGGGAGCTTGGTTTTATTATCGGCGATATATTCAAGGGCATCCGCAAGCGCGTCAGGATTATCTGCCACACAGCTTTTGCCGCAATCCTCGCCCTCCACCATGTCGGCCACCCATCCTGGATAGTTGGTCACGACGGGAAGTCCGGCGCTGATATAGTCAAAAAATTTATTTGGCGAGGTGCCGTAATAAAACGCGGGCACATTGGCCAGAATTTGAAGCCCGCAATCTGCGCCCGCCATAAAGCGTGTGAGCTCTGTCTTTGGCACGGGGGGATAGAAATGCAAATTCGTGAGCTCTGCCGCTTTCGCTTCTTCCATCAGCGCGTCTTTTTTCACGCCTTGGCCAATAAGGGCAATATCAATATCGTGACGTCCGCGCGCCTGTAAAACTTTTGCGGCGTACACCACGCTGTGCAGGCCATTTGCGAAACCATGCGTGCCCGTATAAATTGCGAGCGTTTTGTCGAGGTTCAGCCCCGCAGGACGTGTCGGCGTTTCTGACCCTTTTTTAAACATTTCTATGTCGCAACCATTGGGGATAAGGGTGACATTTTTATCTTCGACGCCCCGCGCCTTAATGCCGTCGACGATACCTGGCGCGAGGCCGATACAGTGATGCGCGCTCCGGTAGCTGACAAATTCCAAAACACCCATCGCCCAGAGCACGACTGGGTTGGTAATCACCCCCATCGCTTTGGGGAGCTCTGGCCAGAGGTCTCTGACTTCAAAGACAAAAGGCTTTCTGCGTAGCCATCTTGCGAAAATACCTGGAATGCCAGCTGTTAGCGGTGTCGTTGTGGCAAAGACCAAATCATATTTATGGGTCATAGCGACGCCCACCGATTTTGCGCCAAACTTTAAAAATGTGACCGCGCGTTTGAAAAATCCGTCCTTATTTGAATAAGGTAAATCAAATGCGATGATATTTATGCCGTCAACAGTTCCCGTTAGTTTGCCTTTCACGGGCGCACTGGTGAGCCCTGTTTTTGTACCGCCAGATAATCCGCAGATCATTGTAACGTCATGCCCTGCCGCGATAAGGGCTCGCGCCATTGCATAAGACCGCGTACCAGCTGAGCCAGACGGCGTCGAGAAATGCTGATGGAAGTAAAGAATTTTCATGTCAGAGCTTTATCACAGTTGTGAGCGTTCCTGCTGTTTGTGTTGTCACTTCGAGAACAGGGCAGGCTGTTTTTGAGAGGTAGTGCAAAGACTCTTCGCCGTCTATTAGCGCAACCTTCAACGTATTTTGCGCTTTTATGTCAAGTGAGACACGGGGCCCGACTAACTTTGCTGAACTGTCATCCATTTGGATAAGTTGATAGCTGTCGTCGATTAACCGCCAACGCAAAACAGCCTTATCCTTAAAACCAGACAGCTTATCTGTAACGCAAATATCGCCGTCCTCAAAGCTGACGTCGCGCCTATGATGATGGCCGCGGCGGTTTTTATAACTGGCCGCGATATGAGTTTCAGAAAATTCAAACATATCTGTCTTTAGCCAGTCGCCTAAAAGGAAACGCCCGAGGCGTGGCATCTGGTCTTCACCGTCAAATTCAACCGTATTATGACCTTGCGCGCCGTTGAAATAGGCCATTATATCAGGGTCTGTATTATAGCCATATGTCCCGCCGTCCCGCAGCAGGTTTTCGCCTTTGTGCCATAAATCAAGGTGCAGCGCGTCGCTTTGTGAAGGGCGGAACTTAAATCTTGGATGACGCAGGATGAGGCGTGTTTGTGTGTCGTTCTCTTTGCGGGTCATGACAGCAAAGCCGCCGTCTTTTCCAGGAACGGACATGTCTATATCCGAGCACGTTTCATTAGAGGGTTTAAGATCAAGCCAAGCTAATTGCCGCTCACACTCCGCGCAATTTGGATAGGCTCGCCGCCCGTGCCAGAGCGCCTGGGCCAAGGCGATAGAGGGACGAAAATCGCGGTAAGGGGCATCTGTCAGCCGTAGAATCTGAGCGCCGTCATTGGCACCAATATTGGGTGCGTTGCCATGACTTGCGTCTGTAAGGCGGTAAAGCCAATCACTGGCGGCCCCCATCTTTTCCTTAAGCGCTTCAGAGAATTTTGGTAAGCCATGTCTCGCGCGCCACCACTCTGATAAGCTCAGCGCATCAAGCATAATGCGGTGATAGACCACGCTATATTGCGCAAATGACCCATCCTCTCCGACGAGGTGAGCGACGCGATTTTCTAAAAGTTCACGACCCATATTTTCGATTTTTTTATTGCCAATAAAGTTTCCGCCGATAAAAAGCGCGGCGGCTTCTGACGTGCCGTGATTATTATTTTGCGCTGTCGCATATGAAACTGTCGGTGCAATACGCGCCATATGTAATTTAATCAGTGCGCGAAAGGCGGGAGTAGCCTTACCGAGAATATATTGAGCAACAATTAAATGAAGCACGCGAAGCGAGCTTTCCTGGCCACATTTCCAATTTGGCCCTTTATAGGGTGAGTTATGGGCACTCCAATTGTCTAGCCAGTTATTAAGGCGCATGAGAGAGGCTGCGTCACCGCGTTTGGCGCGCTGGGCAAAGGGCAGCACCCAATTCAGACGCGATAATTCCCAAATGAGTTTGATGTCTCCGACGTCGGAATCGAAATCGGCAATATCATACCACGGACGATCAGGATGTTTGATCGCAGCGCCTGTCAGCGGATTGGCGAGCCAATTAGGCGGCGTGTCAGAAACGGCTATTTTATGAAAACTAAATAACTCGCCTTCATCCTCCCAGAGGGTCGAGGCTTTGGGGCCTATATGGGTAATGTCTGGGGGTCCAAAAAAAGGCCCGCGCAGCGGCTCGGCCGTCAGGCGCTTAAGGGCTGATGGCAGTTTTAGCTGTGCGCGGTAGAGCGCTACACGGGCGATATTGCTCATCCCAAGTTGCGGCAGCGTGCGCGCCATTACGCCGTATTTTGACAAACCGTTCATTTAAAATGTGAGCTCATTGCGCGCCGGTAATCTGACCTAGGTCAGCCCATCTGCGGCGCGAATAGTCCAACGCGACACTTCGAGAGTCTCCTCAAGCGAAATAGGCGAAGGCTTGCCCTGTTTAACCGCGTCCACAAAGGCGGCAAGCGCGGCGGCATGACCTTTGTCCTGCGCGCCTTTCATGCTGCTACCTTTGCCCCAACCTTCCGTGACAAGTTTCTGGAAATTCTCAAGACGAATAAACTTATTATCGGCAAAAGCTTCATAGCGTTCTTTGATGAGCGTTTTTGGACCATTGGCAAAATAATGCACCGTCGCGATAGAGCCGTCTTCAAAGCTGAGCGTGATCGTGACTTTATCATTTTTAATGCCGTCAGACGTCGGCTGACTGATTTGTGTGGCCGTCACATCCGTAATGGGATGACCAACGAAATAGCGCATGAGGTCAATAAAGTGACAGCCTTCGCCGATGATGCGGCCGCCGCCTTGCACACGGTCATGCGCCCAATGGCTCGCTGGGATTGCGCCCGCATTGATAATCCCGATTAAGCATTTCGGCTCACGCACCTTATCCAGAAGCTCTTTCATCTTAATTGAAAACGGTGAAAAGCGGCGATTAAACCCGACCATGAGACGCGGCGCAGCCTCGCCGTGTTTTTTCAGCACAGCTTCAATCTCGTCAATGTCAGATTCTGTTAGGCCAAGCGGCTTTTCAACAAAGACATTCTTACCAGCACTTAAGGCTTGGCGCGTTAGCTCCGCATGGCTGTCGTGGCGCGTGGCGATAACAACGGTATCAATATCTTCTGCAGCCATAACGGCATCAGTGTCAGTCGAGGCGTCTTCAAAGCCGGCCTTTTTGCCTTCAATCACGGCTGAAACCCCGCCGCGGCTGACGGCTGTTTTGAGAGTTGCGCCTGCGCTCGCAAGGCCAGGTGCTGTCACGCGACCGCCAAATCCGCCGACACCAATTAAGGCGACAGAAGCTTTTTGTTTGTCGGTGGAGGTGCTGACGCTGTCTGAAATAGAGACGCGGCTCGCAAATTTTTCGCTGCGGTTTTCTGGATAGGACAGCAGCACACCCAAATTACTGTCATTGCCCTTTTCAATCAGGCTGTAAGCCTCTTCGGCCTCACCAATATCGACCGTCTTGGACATAAGTGGGGACAGGTCGAGCCGCTTCATACGGATTTCTTCAAGGCAGGCTTC
>CALLME010000206.1 GCA_938007945.1 uncultured Caulobacterales bacterium | reverse complement strand
ATTGTGTGAGAGATCTGCACTGCGTGTCATGATGGCATAATCTACGCCTGCCTTATCAAGTAGCACCACATTATCAAGCCGTGCGCCGACGCTATCAAAGCTCGCGGGTAGGTTTTCTTGCGGGTCCACCATGACTTTGATCCCTGCTGCTTTTAACTGTTCTGCGACCATCCAGCCTTCAGCTGCGCCGACAATAATCACGTCGAGGCCATAGTCTTTTTTAATGTCAATAATGTTCAGAATATCTATCGCACGATCAGCCGAGATGAGCATTGGGAGCTGTCCGCGCGCGGCACGGTAAAGCGCGGCCGCATCGCGGCGCGTGAGGGCATCGCCGTCCTCTGGCCCATCGTATCGGGATGGATAAGCGCCTGCATCATCAAGTGCGGCGCGGAGTTGGTTGACTGCGGCTGAGCGTGAGCCGCCCGCCGTATCTGCGCCGCGTTCTCCAAGCGAGACAAAAACAAATGCCTCTTTATCTTCAACAGAGTCGAATTCGCCAGAGCTATTTGCAACAAGGCCAATGCCGCCGAAAATATTTTCACCTGTCCCAGGCGAGGCGATGAAATGGGTAATGCCTTCGACACGCGTATTGCCGATTATGGCGGATTTCGGATTAAAGCTATCCACGGCGCGATTGCTGACGCTCAAGGGCGACTCATTTGCGCTGACGTCATTGGTGCGGGCTTCTAAGCTAACTTCGACAAGACCGAGTTGAGAGAAGGGCGCAAATAAGCCAGGCGTCACCCATTTGCCTGTGCCGTTCATAGTTTCGACGGCTGACGGTGCTGTGAGGTTTGCGCCAATATCCGCGATTTTTCCGTTAAGAATAAGAATATCGCCATTTTCGATAATACCAGAGGCGCTATTTGTGACGACTTTAGCGTCTTTGAAAAGGACGTTCTGCGCAAAGGCAGAGGCCGAGACTCCGAGCGAAAGAACAGCGGAAAGGGAGAAGGTTTTAAACATGCTCATCTTAATTCTCCTGCGTCGCGTTTTTATCAATCCGGCCCTGATAGGCCTGACCAAGACGGAAGTCTGAGGTTGGTTTCAAGCCGCTCGCTTTGTCAAACACGAGCGCGCCGTCGAGCATGACTTTCTCTGGCCGCGCATAGGTCGAGAAAGGCTCCGCAGACCAAATCACAATGTCTGCGCGTTTGCCTGTCTCCAGCGATCCTGTTTCGTCAAGAATACCAAGCGCTCTGGCGGGGTTGGAGGTGAGCCATGTCCACGCATCCGCCCGTGAAATGTTGAGCCCCGCACGGTTGCCGTCGGCCCATGTTTTGGCGACTTCTTGGTTGAGGCGTTGGATGCCCAAATCATCGTCAGAGTGGATCATCGCGCAGGCGCCTTGCGCATGAACAAAGGGAACATTCTCGCGAATTGTGTCATAGGCTTCCATTTTAAAGCCGTACCAATCCGCCCACATCGCTGCACAGGTGTCATTCTCTTTGAGGATATCGCCAATTTTATAGGCTTCAATGGCGTGATGGAACGTCGTAACTTTATAGTCAAACTCTTTAGCAATATCGAGGATTTGCGCCATTTCATCCGCGCGGTAGCAGTGCATCTGCACAAGAATCTTGCCGTCTAGTACATCGGCGAGCGTTTCGAGTTGTAGGTTGCGTTTGAAATCATCGCCGCCTTTATCGCGCTTAGCTTTGTACTCAGACGCTTTAATCCAGTTTTCACGGTAACCTGCCACATTACCCATGCGTGAGCCGGGGCCGCCTTTATTACCATAAACACGTTTGGGGTTTTCACCACACGCCATTTTAAGCGTGTAAGGTGCGTCGGGGAATTTCATATCTTGCACTGTACGGGCCGCGATATTTCGAAGCGTCACGCCGCGACCGCCGAACAGGTTTGCGGAACCCGGGAGAATGTGAAGCGTGGTGATGCCGCCTTCAAGGGCTTCATCAAATCCTGGGTCTTGCGGCCATACGCCGTGCTCAGCAAAGACTTCAGAGGTAATCGGACTCGTTACCTCATTACCATCGCCATGAGCGCGCACACTAGGTGAAGGGTAGTTGCCGAGGTGAGAGTGGATGTCGATAATGCCAGGCGTGACGTATTTTCCGCCCGCGTCGACAGTTGCCGCTGCGTCGCCGCCGTCAATGTCCGCGCCAATTGCCGCAATGCGGCCGTCTTTAATGAGGATTGAGCCGTTCTCAATCTCGCCGCCAATGCCGTCAATGATATATGCATTTGTGATAAGGGTCGTTTGCGAGGGGAGCGGTTCATAGGTTGACGCAAAAGCGACGCTGTCATCGCTTTTCGTGCTAGTTTTATCAGTTTTGTTGTCCGTGCTGTCACAGCTCGCGAGAGCTAAAACGGCGGCGCTGAGAAGCGCGATTCTTCTAAATTTCATGACGCTTTTAAATCACGACCGAAAAGCGAGAGCAAGAGCTTAGCGTCTTTCTGCATTTGACTGTGCTAAAAAGCTCTTCATATGCCGCATTTGGCATCAATTTTGTAAGGAGTGGGGGAGTCGTTTTCACCATATAAATTTAAGAGTTGTAAATTTTATCAGCTTAGAAGCGACACATCTAAACGGATAGGATAGCCCCATGGTAGATATCACAGCGAGACAAAGATTAAAGCTTTTGGCGGGTGCCGCTGCGCTCATGACGTCTGCTTGCGGCGGAGCATCACGTTCTGCGCCAGTAACGCCCGATGCAACCACGCCGCCACCGCCACCTCCGCCTCCTCCTCCAACATCAGATTTTACACTGACAGACGGTCTGCTGCGCGACACGTTCCGCAATAATTTCTCCATGGGCACGGCCGTCACGGCGGAGCAAATTAACTCCAATGACCTCTCGGCCCGTTTGGCGCGCGAGCAGTTTAACGTTGTTACGCCGGAATATGAGCTAAAGGCTGACCAGATTTCTCCATCAGAAGGCGTCTTTAATTTCGGCCCCGCAGATCGTGTTGTCGATTGGGCGCTAGACAATAATATGACTGTGAGGGGGCATGCGCTTCTTTGGCATGAAGCAACACCTGATTATTTCTATCAAGGTACGCCTTCGCAAATTCGCGCGCGGCTTGAGAATTACATTACGACCGTTATGCGGCATTTTGCAGGTCGCATCACGGTTTGGGACGTGGTCAATGAAGTGACTTCTGTTGATATTTTCAACGGCGATAACGGTATCGGCCCAGATCGTCGCTCACGTTGGTTTGAGGCGACCGGCGGCGCAGATTACATCGACTGGGCGTTTCTCGCGGCGCGCGCCGCTGATCCGAGCGCACAGTTATTCCTTAGCGATTACGAGACGGAAAATACGTTTAAGATGAATTGGACGATGGAAATCGTGCGTCGTTTGTTACAGCGCGGCATCCCCATTGATGGTGTGGGACACCAATTCCACTTACAACTTGATACAGAGGCTTCGACAGCCTTAGCCGCAATTGATACCGTCACGAATGAATTTGCGGGGCTCGTCAATCACGTGACAGAGCTTGATGTGAATTTCTATCAAAACTCGGGAGAGTGTTGGCAATCTGGCACGGGATGTCAGCCAGATATCGGCCCAACTCCGCCGCCAGAGTCGCTTGCGGCGCAGGCACGCCTATTGCGCGACTTGTTTAATGGTCTCGTGAATCGGTCTACGGTTGAGTCTGTAAATGTCTGGGGTGTGCGCGATAATGATAGCTGGCTGAACTTTGCGCCGGTTACGCGGACAAATTACCCGCTACTTCTTAACCGTGCGGGCGAGGCCAAACCTGCCTTGCGAGCAATTATTGATCAAAATTACCAGATTTAATAAAGCCTTAGCACTATATTTTAAGCCTCAATATTCTTATCGAGACCAAGAAAAGTGCGCTCTAGGTTTAGCATATCTTTGGGGAGTTCACTATCAAACGTGAGCTCTTCTTTCGTATGTGGGTGAATAAAGCCGAGCCGTGCCGCATGAAGCGCTTGGCGCTTAAATCCTGAAAGTGCTTCTCGCACAGCTAGCTCATTTGGGTTTTTTGTTGTCAAGAAAGCCCGTTGTTTGCCGTAAAGCGGGTCGCCAAGAAGCGGGCAGCCAATATGCGCGAGATGCACGCGAATTTGGTGCGTGCGTCCCGTCTCTAATCGGCATTCTATGCGGCTGACTTGTGGTGTACCAAGCGCAGCGTGAGGCTGCTGACCATAACCTTTTATTTGTTTGTAATGCGTGACAGCATGGCGACCGTGATCTGAGGCATAAATATTGCCGACGGTCCCACGCACGACAGCGATTTTTTTGCGGTCATGTTGGCTGCGGGCGAGGCGCGATTCAATCGTGCCTTGGCGTGGCTTTGGCCCGCCCCGCGCAAAGCAAACATAAACGCGTTCAATTGTGTGCTTGGCAAATTGCTTGGAGAGATAGCGGTGGGCATGGTCGTTTTTCGCAACAACCATAACTCCGCTGGTATCTTTATCGATACGGTGAACGATACCAGGGCGCATTACGCCGCTTATGCCAGAGAGCGTGTCCTTGCAGTGATAAAGCAAGGCATGAACAAGCGTGCCCGTGCGCGAGCCTGGCGCGGGATGAACTGTCATGCCTGAAGGCTTATTGACCACTATCAGCCAGTCATCCTCAAAAAGAATATCAAGCGAGATGTTTTCAGGCTTTGGAATGTCGTCGCGCGGAGGTGGGACAAAAACGGCGTATTCAATACCGGGCTGAATTTTAAGCGACGGTTTGCTCACCACATTGCCATCGGCGCGCACATCGCCCTGCGCGACAAGCTCTAGGACGCGCCCGCGTGACAAGCCCGTCCAGCCTGCAATCCACTTATCCATCCGCTCGCCCATATCAGGCTCATTTGCGACCTGCGCAAGCCATGTACCTGTCGGCGAAGCGTGCGTTTTAATGTCATTATTCTCACTCATGGGGCCGCTTTAGTCGGCTCAACACGTGATGTCACGCATTGTACACTCCGATTTGAAGATTTGCTTTAAATTGTCTAGCGCTGTCAGTGGCCTATTTGTCACATAAATGCGCGAATATCACAGTGCTGCGTAGAATCTCTTGCGCGCGACAAATTTGCAGGCTAGCCATGCAACTATATGCATAACCGAAGCACTCGATTTCGGAATGTTCACACCAACCTTTGAAAAGGACCGGGGAAAATATGTTCAAAAAATCCTTCCTACTCTCAACCTCAGTTATCATGACTGGCGCGATGGCCGCACCTGCTATGGCTCAAATTGAAGACGAAATCATCGTCACAGCGACCAAACGTTCACAAACGCTGCAAGAAATTCCTGTTGCTGTGACCGTGACATCAGCAGACGTGATTGAGAAAGCGCAAATTCTCGATATCAAAGATTTGCAGTCTGTCGTGCCGACATTCCGCGTCTCGCAGCTTCAAAACTCAGCCAATACAAGCCTCTCCATTCGTGGTTTCGGTAATGGCGGTAATAATATCGGTATTGAGCCAGCGGTAGGCGTGTTTATTGACGGTGTGTACCGTTCACGTGCAGCCGCGCAGATTGGTGACCTCCCAAAGCTAGAGCGCATCGAAGTGCTATCAGGCCCTCAGTCTACGCTTTTTGGTAAAAACGCCTCTGCGGGTGTTGTCAGTGTTGTCACAGCCAAGCCAGATTTTGATACGAATGGTTATGTAGAGGCGGGCCTTGGCCGCTTTAGCCAAGTTTACGGCAAAGGCTATTTTACAACAGGGTTGTCAGATGATCTTGCTGTTAGCTTGGGTGCAGGCGTTCAGAAACGTGATGGTTATTTCGAAAACCTTGCAGAAGCAGACGACTTTAACGAAATCGACCGGTACAATCTGCGCGGCCAAGCTCTTTGGCAGCCCTCTGATAACGTAGAATTCCGTCTCATCCTTGATCAAAGTCAAATCGATGAGAACTGTTGTGGTACAGGCGTTATTATTGATGGACCATTTGCGCCAGGCCAACCAAATGTTGGTGATATCATTCGCTCGCTTGGTGGTGATCAGCCCTCTTCGGACAATCAATTCTCATATGAGACATTTGCTAACAGTAATTCACAGAATGAGATTAAAGATCGCGGTATTTCACTTGAAGGTAAATTCGGCCTCGGTGACCTTAACATCACTTCGATCACTGCCTATCGTGCCAATGACTCTGATTACGTCTCAGACTCTGACTACAACTCTCTCGAGTTCTTGAAAAATGTATTCCAAGAAGTCGACATCAGAACGTTTACGCAAGAATTGCGTCTCGACACGGCGATCAATGAGCAATTTGACCTTCTACTTGGCGCTTACTATTTCAACGAGACGATTGAGCAAAACTCAGGTATCGTTTATGGTGATGATACACGCCGTTATATTGATTTGTTGGCAGGTGGCGCGGCTACACTCAACGGCGTCGAAGACGCGCTTATGTTGCAGCGCGGCACTTTCTTTGCTGATGATACGCTTATCAATGAAATGTTTGAGCAAGACGACGAAGCTTACTCGTTGTTTGGTCAAGTTGATTTTAAGCCGACAGACCGCCTCACGGCAACGTTTGGCTTGAACTACACAAAAGACAAGAAAAACGTATCTGGACGTCAAGATAATAATGATGTGTTTGGCAATCTGTCGCTCAACGGAGAAGACGGTCGTAATATCATTTTTGCGTCACAACTTGCGTCTAATTTCGGGGCATTCTCACAAAGCTGTATTGACCCGAATACAGGTGCGCCTTTCGCTAATCCGCTCGCATTCCCAGCGGGTGTCCCGCAGATTTTTGGTACACAATGCTTTGTACCAGCACTCGGTGCGTTTGTACCTGGCCAAGCCGCCTTTGGTGGTTTCCAAGACGCCGTACGCGGTGGTGTTGA
>CALLME010000205.1 GCA_938007945.1 uncultured Caulobacterales bacterium | reverse complement strand
GCCTCCGCAATGCCGAAATCGCCATTACACGCCCCGACGCAAATAGCGTTTTCATTCGCCTCGTCTGGAACATATGCGGATAGTTCGGGGGACCATTTGATACCGCCCTTAGAGTGTGACCAAAGATGCAAGCTCGGCGTCCATCCTCCTGACATTAAGACAGCATCACAACCAACTTTAGTCTTGGCACCTGATTTAGGCTGATAGACTTCAACAGCGCTGATGCGTAATTTTCCAAAAGTCTTGGAAATTACGGCCCCTATTTTCACGTCGATGCCACGCCGAGTGGCTTCCGCAATGACCGATGCATTTGGCGCGTCGCGCGCGTCTACAATCGCGGCAATCCGGATATTGGCGTCGGCTAAATCAAAAGCCGCGTGATAAGCACTGTCATGGCTAGTAAATACCACCGCCTCTTTCCCGACAGCCACACCATAACGGTTGAGGTAAGTCTGCGCTGCGGAGGCCAGCATGACGCCAGGTTTGTCATTGCCGTTAAAGACAAGTGGACGTTCGATACCGCCTTGCGCGAGGATGACTTGGCCTGCGCGGATACGATGAAGCTCTTCGCGCGCTTTGCCTGGTTGCGTTTTCTTGTGATGGGTTAAACGTTCTGAAAGCGCGACAAAATTATCATGAAAATAGCCAATGGCAGTCGTGCGCGGCATAAGCGTTACATTGTCAGATTTCTCCAGCGCTCTAAGAGATTTCGCGAGCCATTTTTCTGCCGGCTGACCTTCAATCTCCACGCCCGCTGTTGATAGCAAGCTGCCGCCGAGGTCTGGGTTTTCATCAGCCAGAATAACGCGTCCGCCCTTCTTGGCCGCAGAAAGCGCGGCGGCAATACCTGCAGGACCTGCCCCCACAATCAGCACATCGCAATGGCCATAACTGCTGGCGTACACATCAGGATCGTCTGCTTCTGGCGCGGGGCCTAGCCCTGCGAGATTGCGAATGAACGGCTCATAGACTTTGTCCCAAAAGCTTTTGGGCCACATGAAAGTCTTGTTGTAAAATCCAGCAGGAAAGAACATTGAAAAGATATTGTTGAACGCGCCCAAATCAAATTTCAGAGCGGGATAGCTGTTCTGGCTGCGCACGGTCAGGCCGTCATAAATTTCCTGCGTCGTCGCGCGCACATTTGGCGTTACACGCCCCGTGCCGCAATCCACGGTAATAAGCGCGTTGGGCTCTTCGGAGCCTGAACCGACAACTCCGCGTGGACGATGATATTTGAAGCTGCGCCCCATGAGATGCACGCCATTGGCAAGGAGAGCAGACGCAACCGTATCGCCTTCTACGCCTTGATAGCTCTGCCCATCGAAGGTGAAGGAGACAGCTTTCGTACCGACGCCATGACCGCGACCTGATTTGCGAAACGCGCTCATGACTTTGCCTTTCGCGCTTTTTCAATCTGCGCAGGCGTCCGGCGCGGCAAACCCATTTTATAGGTCATGACAAATTTATCGGTGACCGTGTCACGCACCGCATTGAAAAACATATTGCAGCCCGCATTATGCCACCACCGTTCCGCATGTTCGCCCCGCACGTTATCACGGATAAAGAGATATTTCGCCCAGTCCTCGTCAGACATGGCGGCCTGTTCTTTGGCATCTGGGCGCACGATATGGGCTTCACCTGCATAGGAAAATTCTAGCTCGGGGCGTTTTTCGTCGCAATATGGGCATTGAATTTCTAACATCTTCGTCGCGTATCCTAGTGCGCCACAGCCGCAGCCGCCGCCTCGTCAATCAGTCGTCCACCCGTGAAGCGGTCAAGATTAAACGGCGCATTGATTTTATGTGGCTCATCATGTGCGATTGTGTAGGCAAATGTATTCGCAGCACCTGGCGTGGCTTTAAACCCGCCTGTCCCCCATCCGCAATTGACGTAAAGCCCCTCCACAGGTGTCTTACCGACAATAGGCGAACGGTCAGGCGTCACGTCAACCACGCCTCCCCAAGAGCGGAGCATACGCATACGTTTGAAAATCGGGAAAATCTCACAAATTGACATAATATTATGTTCTTGAAGGTGGAGCGCCCCGCGTTGTGAATAGCTTGTATATTGATCTGTACCCGCGCCAATCACAAGTTCACCTTTGTCAGATTGGCTAATATAAGCATGCACAGCGTTTGACATCACAACACAAGGGAAAATGGGTTTTATTGGCTCACTGACCAAGGCTTGGAGCGGATAGCTCTCAAGCGGGAACCGTAGTCCTGCCATTTCCATAACGACAGATGTATTACCCGCCGCCGAGACGCCAAGTTTCTTTGTCGCTATATAGCCTTTTTCCGTTTCGACACCTTCGACAGCACCGTCTTCGCCGCGACGTATGCCTGTAACTTTGCAGTTTTGGATAATATCAACGCCAAGTTTTGACGCCGCCCGCGCAAAACCCCACGCGACGCTGTCATGGCGCGCCGTGCCTGCCCGCATTTGCAGCGCGCCGCCCATGACGGGGTACCGCTTATGTGCGCCAATATCGAGCGGCGGGCAAAATTCTTTACACTCCTCAGGGGTCAGCCATTTGTTGTCGACTCCGTTCAAGCGGTTGGCATGGACATGGCGTTGGAAGCTCTGCACGTCATGCACATTATGGGCGAGCATCAACACACCGCGTTTGGAGAACATCAAATTATAATTCAACTCTTGGCCGAGCCCGTCCCATAAATCCACCGCGTGGTCATACATCGCCGCGCTTTCATCAAAGAGATAATTTGAACGGATTATGGTCGTATTACGGCCTGTATTTCCGCCCCCTATCCAGCCTTTTTCAAGTACAGCCACATTGGTGATGCCGTACCGCTTGGCAAGATAATAAGCCGCGCCGAGACCATGACCACCGCCGCCCACGATAATCGCGTCATATAATTTTTTCGGCGCTTTATCAGGAAATTGCACAGGCCAGTTTTTATGACCTGACAACGCATTCGCAAACAAACTGACAGCAGAATACTTCACAGACCAGTCCTCACCCTAAGCATGACCGAAGGCCAGTCTCGAAGGGTTTTTTCTAAGCCTCGTCCATCGAGTCTCGCGGCTTCGCCGCGCCTCAGAATAAGAATATGAATTATATTTTTCATTATGACCGAAGTTTCTCATTTGTAGGATCGTGAGGGCTATCTTCGAGCACACGACACTTATACCGCTTGCCGAGGATTTCAATCTCAAGGTCTGTACCGACAGACGAGTGATCTGGATGCACCATCGCTAGAGCCAGTGACTTATTCATGCGCCAGCCAAAGCCGCCACCAGTCGCGCGACCAATGACGTCGCCGTCTTTGTAGATTGGATTATTCCCAACAACGTCTGCATCATCGACGTCCATGACTTCAAGCGTGACGAAAGCATTGTCAAAACCGCGTTTCTCCCATTCAAGAAGTCCCTCTTTCCCGATAAATCCGCCCTTCTTTTTGAGGTTCACAAAACGGTGCAGACCGCTTTCATAGGCTGAATATTCAATCGACATTTCGGTTCCGACCAAGCGGTAGGATTTCTCTAGGCGCATCGAATTCATCGCCCGAATTCCGAAGGGTTTTAGACCATGCTTTTCGCCGTTCTTGAACAGCACATCAAAGATATGGTTTTGATATTCGATCGGGTGGTGGATTTCCCAACCCAACTCGCCCACAAAATTGACGCGAAGGAGTTTGACGGGCGCATGGCCTACATAAGTCTCCTGCCCCGTCAGCCACAGAAATGTTTCATTAGACAAATTTGACCCTGTCATCGGCTGCAACAGTTCACGCGCTTTAGGCCCCGCGACGACAAACACGCCCATCGAATTGGTGAGGTCCGTGAACTGCACAGAGCCGTCCGTTGGCATATGCTTTTTCAACCAATCATGATCGAGACGGTGATACGCCCCCGCAGAGACCATATAGAAACTGTCTTTGCTTTCGCGTTGCACCGTAAACTCGCTATGCACGCCGCCCTTCTCTGTCAGCCCGTGGCAGAGCGCGAGTTTGCCTGGTGTGACTGGCATTTTCTGCGCGAACATATGGTTGAGCCATTTGCGCGCGCCTGGCCCTTGGACGCGGCATTTCGCGAAGGCTGTCATATCAAGAAGACCGACATTTTCCGACACGTTTTTACACTCATTTCCGACATGCTCGAAATAGCTTGAGCGGCGGAATGACCAATCGTCTTTTTGCGCGACACCTTCAGGCGCAAACCAATTCGGGCGTTCCCAGCCAAAGAGCTGTCCAAAGACCGCGCCCTTGTCTTTCATGCGGTCATAGCAAGGTGATGTCCGCAATGGCCGCGCTGCTGCACGCTCTTCGTCAGGATAGTGAATGGTGAAAACGTCGGCGTAAGCCTCTTCGTTTTTCTCAATTAGGAATGACTTTGTCGCGTAAGGTCCAAAGCGGCGCGGATCAACGCCCATCATATCCACGCTCGGCTCGCCCTCTACAATCCATTCCGCGAGTTGCCACCCTGCGCCCCCTGCCGCAGTGATACCAAAACTGTGGCCCTCATTTAGCCAGAAGTTTTTCTTATCCCACGCAGGCCCGACAATCGGGTTTCCGTCTGGGGTGTAGGCAATTGCGCCGTTATAAACTTTCTTAATGCCGAGTTCTTCAAAAATCGGGACGCGGTTAATCGCACTCTCAATATGCGGCATGAGACGGTCGAGGTCTTCGGTGAAAAGCTCATATTCAGACTGGTCATCTGGACCGTCCACATAACAAGCTGGCGCGCCGTGCTCATAGGGGCCGAGGATAAGGCCACCCGCCTCTTCGCGCATATACCAGCTGCCATCAGACTCGCGGAGCACACCCAGTTCTGGCAGGCCATCCGCTTTACGCTTTTGAATATCAGAATGCGGCTCTGTGACGATATACTGGTGCTCAACAGGAACGACAGGAATATCGAGGCCAATCATCTCGCCCGTTTTGCGCGCGAAATTACCTGTACAAGACACGACGTGCTCAGCAATCACTTCACCTTTATCCGTCGTCACTTTCCACATGCCGTCATCAAGTTGCTCAATCGCGCGCACGGATGTGTTACGGTGAATTTTACCCCCGCCTGCTCGCGCGCCAATAGCAAAAGCTTGCGTCAAATCGGCGGGCTGTACATAGCCATCTTCAGGGTGACGGATGGCTCCAACAATACCGTCTTTCTTGGCAAACGGCCATAACTCGACCACCTTTTCGGGGGTCAAGAAGTCGACCTGAACACCAATCGTTTGCGCAACACCTGCGTATTGATGATACTCATCCATGCGGTCTTGGTTGGTCGCGAGGCGGATATTAGACACAGGACGAATGCCTACATCCTGACCTGTCTCGGCTTCAAGCGACTTATAAAGCTCGACAGAATATTTGTGCAACTGCCCCACGGAATAGCTCATATTGAACAAGGGCAACAATCCCGCT
>CALLME010000204.1 GCA_938007945.1 uncultured Caulobacterales bacterium | reverse complement strand
GGGTGCTGACAAGTCTTCTTCGACAGCTAACACCGTTTTGGGTAGGTCAAGTTTTTCGACTATTTTACCAAGGAATTCTGCAAGGTGTGTCTCTGTCGCAGTCTCATCGGTCAAGCCTTGCGCGAAATCGAGATAACCGTTGAGCATAGTCTCCATATCTTTGAGGTCGCGTTTGGCCGCAGCGACTTCTGCTGTTTCATCTTGAAGTGCGAGGAAAAGCTTAAGCCGCGTTAGCGGTGTACGTAGGTCATGACTCACGCCCGCAAGGAAGACGGTGCGCTGGTCTATAAAACGCGTGATGCGGCGGCGCATGCGAAGAAAGGATTGCCCGGCAAGACGCACTTCTGCCGCGCCGCTTGGTTTAAAATCTTGCGTATCCTGTCCGCGTCCAAAACGGTTTGCAGCCTCTGCGAGTTCAGCGATGGGTCTCGCCTGATTGCGAATGAATAGGATGCTGACGAGGGTCAGAAGTATTGTGGCGGTGACTAGCCAGAAGATAAAAACGTAACCCGTTGGCGCGAAGACGCGTTCACGAGCGGCAAAAAACCTCAGCACGCCTTCATCGACTTTCACCCTGATATCGATGTGGTTAGGATAGCGGGTTGTATCAAACCAAAATTCATCACTGAGGGCATTATTTAGCGCTCGTCGCAGGGTCGTGTCGAGGATTGAAAAAAAAGCGCGGCGGTTTGTTTCGGGGAGGGTGTCATTCGGCTCTAAGGCTACAGACAATTCGATTGACGGACGCAGCATGTCATCAAGTGAGGCCGCGCGCGCCTCGCTTGGCGATTGCTTATAGAGCTCAACCGCCACTGCAATATCGCCCGACACGCTGGCGGATAAATTTGACGTGACCGTCGCCCAATGCGCGTTGAAGAAGAAATAGGCGACAGCCATCTGCATGATGACAATCGGCAAAATGATGATGAGGAGGACGCGCCCAAACAGATCTTTAGGCAAGCGTGTTTTAATAAAATTCGGCTCTTTGAGCTGCATCAGCTCGGCGTGTCAGCGAGCAGGCGGTAGCCATGACCCCGCACCGTCAAGAGATAGGCAGGCTCTGATGGTGTCGCTTCAATCTTGCGGCGTAGGCGCGTCATCTGTACATCGACGGCGCGTTCTGATTTGGCATTAATGCGTTCAGATAGGGCATAGCGGCTGACGGGCGCACCAGCGCGTTTCGCGAGAAGCGTGAGCAGCGCTTCCTCACCCGTCGTAAGTGCCACGCGCTCGCCGTCTTTTGTCAGTTCCAAGCGGTCTAGATTATATTGCCACGGCCCAAAACTGATCTGAGAGGCAGGAGCCGATAGTTCTACGCGCCGAAATATCGCCTCAATGCGCAGGACGAGTTCTTCAGGCTCAAACGGTTTTGCGAGATAGTCATCTGCGCCTGTTTTTAATCCTTCAATACGGTCTTGAGGCGCTGAAAGCGCGGTAAGCAAAATAACAGGGATATCGTTTTGCGTACGAAGCTCTGCTGTAAATTCAGTCCCTGTTTCACCTGGCATCATCACATCAACAATGAGTAAATCGAATTCTAGTGTTTGCATAAGCCGTCTAGCGGCAGCGGCGTCTGCAACTGTCGAGACACGAAACCCGCACTTGCCAAGATAGCTCGCGAGAAGTGTGCGTATGCGGTCATCATCGTCAATAACAAGCAAATGAATGTCATTGCGCACGAGCCTGTCACTTTCGGATATTGCGGCGCTCATGATATTTCCTTTATGACGTTTGGTTCGCAATAGATATTGACTTCATTTGTTGCGATGTGACAATGCCTCCAAATACAATGAACGGCAAGCGTCTTGCGTGTTTTGCCGAATGAGACGAAATGAGAATACGATGATTGAGAAAGCCTATCATGACCGCGACGGCCAAATCTGGGTAGATGGTGAATTTGTTGATTGGCGAGAAGCCAAGGTACATGTGCTAACCCATTCTCTGCATTATGGGTCTGCCGTGTTTGAGGGCAATCGCGCTTATAACGGTAAGGTTTTTCGCCTCTCTGATCATAGCCAACGTCTTCTGAATTCAGCCAAACTAGTGGGCTACGAAATCCCTTACACACGCGATCAGGTTGATGCGGCGTGTCGCGAGACTTTGGCGCAATCAGGGCTTGATGATGCCTATATGCGGCCTATCGCCTGGCGCGGATCTGAAATGATGGGCGTGGCGTCAAAGAATAATAAAATCCATCTCGCCATCGCCTGCTGGCACTGGGGAAGCTATTTCCCAGACAAGATGAAGGGCATCCGTATGAGTATTGCGGATTGGCGACGTCCAGACAGTAACTCAATCCCGTGCAAGGCCAAAGCGGCGGGGCTTTATATGATTTGCACGCTGTCCAAGGACAAGGCGACGGCTGATGGTTATGATGACGCGCTGATGTATGACAGCCAAGGCTATGTCGCGGAATGCACAGGCGCGCATATATTCTTCATCAGAGGCGATGAACTTCATACGCCACTCGGTGAGCATATCCTTGAGGGGATTACGCGCGATACAGTCAAAAAGCTTGCGCAAAAACGCGGCCTAAAAGTGATCGAGCGCCATATCCTACCCGACGAAATGCCCTATTTTGACGAGTGTTTCGTTGTTGGCACGGCGGCAGAAGTCACCCCCGTCAGAGAAATTGCGGGCAATCACTACACGCCGGGCAAGGTCTGCCAAATGATGGTCGAAGACTATGACGCCTGCGTGCGCGGGAAAATTGATGTCGAGCTTGGCTGGCGCGTCGTATAAAAGTGTGGCGCGTCGTTTAGGACGCTGCCTCAACTTTCGCAAGGGCCGCGCGTAGATAAAGCGCGCCTGTATAGACGGAAAGCGCTGCTGCAATCCATATCAGGATCAGCCCTGCGATACCTGACCATTCAACAACGGGCGGCAACATACTGTCGAGTGGTATAACGCTGCGCATAGCGACCCAAACAATTAACACGCCTATGCCGAGCATTTCGCAGGCGGTTTTCCATTTCGCAAGTTTTGTCGGCGGCATGACACGTCCTGACAGAGCCGCATGTTCGCGCGCCCCACTGACGAGGATATCGCGCCCTATTATAGCGAGCGCAGGTATCATCAAGAGCGGGTCGCCTTGGGTCACCACGCAAAAAGCAATGAGGCAACCTGCGACGAGAAGCTTATCTGCGATAGGGTCTATCATGCGACCAAAGTCACTGACAACTTTCCAGCGTCGTGCGAGAAACCCGTCTAAAAAATCTGTGAAAGCGGCGACAAGAAATAAAGTAATTAAGAACGTCGGACGTCCAAGAACTGTCCGTTCGCCGCTCGACAGAAGCACAATACCGCCAACGATAAACGGTATCATCAAAATGCGTCCAATCGTCAGCACATTTGGAAGAAAACCGAGCGGATGCGGCGCGTCTGCGGTGAGCGCATTGGACATTAAGAAACGTCCTCATGTTCAGGGGCGACGCCGCGTAAAATCGCAATCCCAGTCGCGAGTGACAACGCGGCGGCAATCCAGAGGAGCGCTTGTCCTGCAATCCAAACATGTGGGGAGGCAGTGTTAAATATCTCGACGATATTGCCGTCAGTCACACGCTGCATATCGATCCAAGCGGTGAGCCAAGGTGAGGCGAGTAAGACACAAATCGCGAGTATTGTAATCGCATTTTTGAGCCAGCCCCATTTAGTGCTTGGCCAACCAAATTTTGAAAACTCATAGCCTTTCGTCAGGCCAACTACGAGTTCACGCCCGATAATGATGAAGGCCGGCACTGCAAACCCCCAACCGAGGACGCCGTTTTTCCAGACAACAAAGACAAGCGCGGCGAGTGTGCCCGTCATTAAAACCATATCAGCGATATCGTCAAACCACCCAAATTTACGAAACGCCGAGCGCTCAGATCCGCCAATCATATCGTCCCAAATGTCAGTCAGGGCCGCGATAATCAGCAAAGCTGTCGCGAGGAGTGCGGCGTTGAGTGACGGCCAACCTAAGATAATTACAGCCATCACAACAAAAGTCAGAAGGAACCTGATAAGTGTAAGTCCATCTGCAAAAGCTCCGCCGATGCGGGATGTTTCATTCATATAGCCTTCGCCAAAACCTTGGTCGCCCGCATCACTAGTCTGTATGTCATCATTCATGGAAATACCCATATATTGTTTCGGCAAGGGTTTCACTTATCCCCTCGACTTTGGCGAGCTCAGCTATGGACGCTGATTTCACCGCTTTGGCTGACCCGAAGTGCGCGAGAAGCGCGCGTTTCCGACCCGGCCCGATTCCACCGATACCATCTAATGGGTTTGACTTCATCTGTTTTTTACGACGCGCTCGGTGCGTACCAATAGCGAACCGGTGCGCTTCGTCACGTAGACGCTGCAAGTAATAAAGCACAGGCGTGCGCGGGGGTAGGGTAAAATCCGCACGACAATTCATGTAGAATGTTTCGCGTCCTGCATTGCGGTCAGGCCCTTTGGCAATGCCAACAAGTGTTGTGCGGTCCAGCGCGCCAATCTCGCGCATTACATCTGTTACAACGGAGAGCTGCCCCTTACCGCCGTCAATCAAGACAAGGTCAGGCCAGACAAGACTGTCATCTTTCAAAAGCCGCGAGAAACGACGGCGAAAAACTTCGCGCATCATAGCGTAATCATCTCCCGGTTCAGTGTTGACATCTTTGATATTGAAGGTCCGGTAATCGCGTTTTTGAAAGCCGTCTGGCCCCGCAACAATAAATGCTCCAATCGCATTTGTGCCTTGGATGTGGCTGTTATCATAGACCTCAATGCGTTCAGGCGGCTCTTTAAGGTCAAATACATCTTGCAGTCCCTTGAGGAGCCGGGCTTGGGAGGCTGTCTCGGCCTGTTTGCGCGCGAGGGCTTCTTCGGCGTTTTTAACGGCGCGGTCGATGATTGCTTTTTTCTCGCCGCGTTTAGGCCTGAGGACAGATATATTCGCACCGGAGCGCTCAGAGAGTGCGCGTTCGATAAGGTCTTTACTGGGTACATCTTCGCTGACGAAAATGCATTTCGGGATAGGCTTGTCGGCATAGAATTGCGCGATAAAGGCGTCCATCACTTCGGCAGGCGTTTCGTCTTTGCCGTGTCGTGGGAAGAAGCTGTGATTGCCCCAGTTTTGTCCCGCGCGGAAGAAGAACACCTGGATACAGCTTTGCCCGCCAGCGTTATATATTCCGATGACATCACCGTCGCTAAAGGTCGATGGGTTAACGGCATTAGAGCTGCCCGAAACATAGGTCAACGCCCGCACACGGTCGCGCAGTTCAGCGGCTTTTTCAAAATTCTGCGCCTTTGATGCACTCTGCATTTGATCGGTTAGGCGAGAGCGTAATTTATCGGATTTACCGCGCAAGAAATCCTCTGCATCTTTGATGAGCTCACCATATTCTGGAATGGTGATCTCACCCGTGCAGGGCGCGGAACAGCGTTTAATCTGATGGAGCATACAGGGCCGTGTGCGCGCCTCGTAAATACTATCTGAGCAATTGCGCAGCAGAAAGGCGCGTTGCAGCGTATCGAGCGTACGGTTGACGGCCCCCGCGCTGGCAAAAGGCCCGTAATAATCGCCTTTGATATTTCGCGCGCCACGGTGTTTTGTAATCTGTGCCGCAGGATGGTCTTTGCGAACTAAGATATAAGGGAAGCTTTTGTCGTCGCGCAGCAAAATATTATAGCGTGGCTTGAGACGTTTAATCAGTGAAGCCTCAAGCAGAAGCGCCTCTGTCTCGCTCTCGGTAATCACGAATTCCATCGTCCGCGTTGCGCGTATCATCCGCTTAAGCCGTACAGGATGACGCGCATATTGGGTATAAGCCGTCACGCGTTTTTTCAGGTTCTTGGCTTTACCGACATAAAGTACCGTGCCGTGCTCATCAAACATGCGGTAAACGCCAGGCTTATGCGGTAGTCGTTTCACATAATCCGCAATCAATTTATTGCCCTGCAATGGCTCATCCGCGCCATTGTCAGGCGCCTTCAGTTCGGGATTATGTGAATCAGGGGAGACCATGGCGTATAAGATAGGTGCGCGGCAGGGTGGACGCAAACAGGAAACTGTTTTTGCTCAGCCTATCTCGCGCAGGACTGCTCAGCTAAACCGCGTAGAGCTTCAACGTCTCCAGCGGCACGCGCTCTAGGGCGACTTCGTGTGTGCTTTCGAGCACGACATTGGGGGCGGCACCTGCGGCGTGGGCGTCGCGCCAACGGTCTAGGCAAAGACACCAGCGGTCACCCGCTTTGAGGCCTGCAAAACGGTATTCGGGCCGTGGGGTTGAGAGGTCATTCCCGACAGTTTGGGAGAACTTTAAAAACTCATTTGTCATCACGGCGCAAACAATATGCCGCCCGCGATCTGTTGGCCCCGTCTCGCAGCACCCATCGCGGAAATAACCCGTCAGTGGCTCAAAGCTACAGGGCACGAGCGGGTCGCCGAGCACGTTGTTTGAGTTTTTAAAACTCATCGCGCGCCATCGCGTTGTCGATAGATTTCAACGCCTGCCGCGTCGGCTTTGAGTAGAGCTTGCGGCTTAGAGATTTTCACTGAGACGGCCTGCACACGCGGATTCGCCGATAGCGCCCAATCTGCGATACGGTCGGCGAGTGTTTCAACAAGCTGCACATGAGCTTCTAGGGTGATTTCTTCGGCTTTCTCCGCGACGATCCCGTAATCCAATGTTTCATGAAGGCGGTCTTCTGACGGCGGCGGCATGGGCCCCATATCAAGGCTGATGTCCATAATGATAGGTTGCGTGCCTTCATATTCATGCGGATGGACACCGATATTGGCTTGAATGAGCAGGCCCTCGACAAAAATCCGCATGGTAGGTTTGGGCGTCGCCCTGCGTGTCATAATTTTCTTAATCATCGTTATGTCTCACCATAAGGTCAGGCGTCTGCCAGGTTAAATGTTGCCCGCTATCAATGGCGAGCATTTGTCCTGTGACTGACTTTGCGCTGAGGAGATAGCGCAGCCCTTCGAGTAGAGCGTCAGGCGAGGAAGGGCGCTGCAAGAGCGTGTTCTGCGCTTCGCGGTCAAACTCATCGCCTTGTTGATGAATGCTTTGCAGAGAGGGGCCAGGTCCGATGCCGTTGACACGAATTCTCGGCGCATAGCTCTGAGCCATTGTTTTTGTTGCCCAGAAAAGTGCGGATTTGGCCGCGCTATAACTAAAGAACGTCGGATTAGGTTTCAGAACGCGCTGGTCAATCATATTGATGATGACGCCGTCACTGCCGACGGGGAGTTGCGCGGCGAGACGTTGGCTCAGCAAGAGGGGCGCGCGCAAATTGACCTCCATATGATAGTCATATGTCGCGCGCGTAAAATTCTGTGCTGTGTCGGGGGTGAAGGTCGAGGCGTTATTGATTAACGCGGTGAGAGGTTCTTTAAGAGCGGCAGCGGCACGCTCAATTAGCGTGTCAGTCTCTTGCGGCACGGAGATATTAGCTTGAACAGCGACAGCCTGTCCGCCATTCGCTCTAATTTCATTCACGAGTGCCTGCGCCTTGTCGCGTGAGCGGTTGAAGTGAATGGCAACTTGCCAATCCTCGGAGGCGAGACCTTTGGCGAAATGCGCGCCAACACGCGCGCCTGCCCCT
>CALLME010000203.1 GCA_938007945.1 uncultured Caulobacterales bacterium | reverse complement strand
TTTTTATAGCTCGCAAGCGCTTGCCGCGCTGCGTCGGCATTTGTGGCTTTGCTGTCATTGACGTAACGCAGTCGCCCCACAGAGCCGATGCTCTCCATACGGTGGGCCAGACCCGGAAAACTCAAAATGGCTTTGCCAATTTTTTCAGCTGAAATACCAAGGGCTGAAACAGCGGCATAGGCCGCCGCCGCGTTCTGCCAATTATGCGTGCCCTCTAAGGCTTTCGCGCGGGCAAGATCTGCGATTTCCGTCACGACACGTCCCTGCGCGCAATAGAGCTTACCTTTAATCACACAGGCTCCGCGACCCAAGGATTTACGTCCTGAAATTGGCACAACGCTTCGACCGTTGCGCGCTGTCATTGCCGTGCAAAGACGACGGCCTTCAGGATTGTCCACGCCAATGACGGCAGTATCGCCAGAGAGTTGATTATTGAAAATATTTCGCTTAGCGGCTTCATAGCCCTTTAAATCTCCATGCCGTTCTAAATGGTCTGGCGAGAGATTGAGAAAGACTGCGACATCCGCGTGAAGGCTTGGGCAGCGCTCGAGTTGATAGGATGAAAGCTCCAACACATAGACCATACCCGCATGCATACGGTCGAGATCCAGCACGCCGCGCCCGATATTGCCACCCATCTGAACGGCACGGTCACATTCAGAAAGGATATGCGCTGTGAGAGCCGTCGTTGTTGATTTCCCGTTCGTGCCTGTGATGGCAATAATTTTGGGCCGATTACCTTTAGCCCGCCCCGCAATTTCGCGCGCAAAAATTTCAATATCGCAAATAATAGGAACGTCCGCGGCCTCAGCGCGCTGTGCCGTCCAATGCGGTTTCGGTAATTTATGCGGCACACCGGGTGAGAGCACAAGGGCGCTATAGTCATGCCAATCAGATTTTGTCAGATCTGTGAGATTAATGCCTTCTTTTGTCGCTTGGTCGCGCGCCGCTTTATTATCATCCCACGCATGTACGCGTGCCCCGCCTGCCGCGAGCGATTTGGCAGCCGTCAGCCCTGTCCGGCCGAGACCGAATACAGCGACGTCTTGTCCTTTGAATGAAGCGGCTTTAATCATAGAAATTATTACCTAGCGAAGTTTCAATGTGGATAATCCGATCAAGGCAAGAATAATTGCAATGATCCAAAAACGTATAACGATGGTGGGTTCGGCCCATCCCTTTTTCTCATAGTGGTGATGGATGGGGGCCATGCGAAAAACGCGTTTGCCCGTAAGTTTGAATGACGCCACTTGCACAATCACAGATACGGCTTCGAGCACGAATAGCCCGCCAATAACCGCGAGCACGATTTCGTGTTTCACGGCGACGGCTGTCGTACCCAGCGCTCCGCCAAGTGAGAGCGATCCCGTGTCGCCCATGAACACCATAGCAGGCGGAGCGTTATACCAAAGGAAGCCTAGCCCTGCGCCAACAATAGCGCCGAGAAAGACGCAAACTTCTGATGAGCCTGGAATATAGGGCACACCAAGATAATTAGAAAACACGGAGTTACCGACGAAATAAGCAATGAGCAAAAAGCTCATACAAGCAATCATCACGGGTACAATCGCAAGGCCGTCGAGGCCATCTGTCAAGTTCACCGCATTAGACGCGCCGACAATCACCAGGCATCCGAATGGGATAAAGAAGATGCCGAGATTAATCGTGAAGTTTTTCAAAAACGGAATGGCTAATCCTGTTTCAAAATTATCTGGCGTTTGCGGGAAAGCTGTTGTCAAAACATAAACGGCAGCAGCGGCCACGCCAAATTCCAGTACGAGTTTAATTTTACCTGAAAAGCCCTTGGGGTTTTGTCGAGAGACTTTGAGATAATCATCATAAAAACCAATGAGGCCATAGCTTAGCGTCACAAGAAACACGGTCCAAAGAAATGGGCTTTTGAGGTCACCCCATAACAGCGTTGAAAGCGAAACGGACAAAAGAATAAGTAGCCCGCCCATCGTCGGCGTACCTGCTTTTTTGATGATGTGGCCTGCGGGCCCATCCTCGCGAATAGGCTGACCCTTACCTTGCCTAGACCGCAGTAAATTAATCACGCGTGGCCCCAAAATAAAGGCAATCAACATAGACGTCATCAACGCCCCACCTGTGCGGAAGGTGAGATAATTAAATAAATTAAATATCTGGAATTGGTCAGAATATCCCGTGAGCCATTCTAAAAACATTAGGATATTCCTTCTTTGATAAGGGCGTTCGCGACAGTCCCTAGTCCTGTTGCGTTTGAGCCTTTCACTAAAACCGTATCGCCGTCCTGCAACTCAGAGAGAAGCGCGTCTTTGACGGCATCAATGCTGCCGCACCACGCGGCGCGCATCGATTGCGGCAAAGCGCCACGAAGCGCGCGCATGCATTCGCCCGTGACAATAACGCGGGCGACATCCGCTTTTTCTAGCGGCTCAGATAATTCCGCGTGATATTTTAATTCATCTGCGCCAAGCTCAAACATATCGCCCAGCACGGCAATCTTGCGACCTTCTGCGCGCGCCAAAACAGATATTGCGGCGCGCATAGAGGTGGGGTTTGCGTTATAACTTTCGTCAATCAGCGTGACCGTTTTACCATCGAGTTTCAGTTCATGCGTTTCGCCGCGACCTGCAATCGCGCCCATTGTGCGGAACCGTCGCGCCGCTTTGCGTAAATCTAAATTAGCAGCAATAGCAACCGCCATACAGGCCGCCAAATTTTCAACCCAATGATCGCCGATGAGAGGTGTCGTGACATCAATTTGTTGTGCACCGATACGCAGTCGAATATTTGTGACCTGCGGATGCTCCCTCACATCCACAATGGATACGTTGTCATCATCCGAATACCCAAAGGTCAGAATGTTCTCAACGCTCATGCCTGCTGACGTGGCGATCGATTTTATTAAATCCGTATATTTATTTCCGCCATTGAGTATCAGCGTACCGCCTTCTGAAAGGCCTTCGATAATTTCGGCCTTGGCATGGGCAATGGTTTCGACATTTTCAAAATGAGCAAGATGCGCGCCTGCGACTGTTGTGATGAGCGCGATTTGCGGAACGAGCATTTTTGACAACTCTGCCATCTCGCCTGCGTGGTTCATGCCGAGCTCAAACACACCGTAATCGCTCTCTTGCGGCATGCGCGCCATGGTCAGCGGCACGCCCCAATGATTGTTATAGGACGCGAGCGATTTATGTGTTTGGCCAAAGCCCGAAAACATATGGGCGAGCGCTTCTTTGACACTCGTTTTTCCGACGCTCCCTGTCACGCCAATTCGTAAAGCGCTCGAGCGTGCGCAAGCCGCTTTGCCCAACGCCGTTAGAGCACCAAGACTGTCTTTTACCACAAGCGCTGGCGCATCCGTCTCATGCTCGCTTATGACCGCGCCTGCCATTTTTTCGCGTGCCATCGGAATAAATTCGTGACCATCGCGCACGTCCTTCAGCGGTACAAATAAATCGCCCACCTCAAGCGTCCGCGTATCAATCGACAGACCCGAAATTGTCCAGTCGCCAACGGCTTTTCCGCCTGTTGCTTTCGCGGCGTCTTGCGCAGTCCAAAGAGTTTTATGCATGTGCCGCCCCCATTTTTTTAAGCGCGGCAATGGCCCGTTTTGCCACTTTAACATCTGAGAATGGAATAACTTGATCGCCGATAATCTGACCTTGCTCGTGTCCCTTACCTGCAATGACCAGACAGTCTTGGGGCCCAAGGCGCGAGAGCCCTTCAGAAATAGCTGAAGCGCGATCACCAATTTCCGTAGCCTCAGGACAACCTGCCATGACGGCTTTACGTATTAATTCGGGCGCTTCTGTGCGCGGATTATCATCCGTCACAATCACTTCATCCGCGAGCCTTGCCGCTGTGCGTCCCATTTTCGCGCGCTTGTCAGGATCGCGGTCGCCGCCGCAGCCAAAGACAATGACAATCTTGCCCATCGTATGCGGACGTACAGAGCGCAGCAGTTTATCAAGCCCGTCCTCGGTATGTGCAAAATCAACAAAAACAGGCGCGCCATTGGGATGCTCGCCCGCGCGCTCCATGCGTCCTGCAACGCCGTATAAATGACCTAAAGCTGCGACCGCTGTGTCTTGCGCCACACCTGTGACGAGCGCGAGACCAAGAGCGGAAATCGCGTTCAATGTCTGAAACTCACCCGCAAGCGGCAACTCCACTTTATAGCGCGTGCCGCGTACAATAAGATCAAGCATTTGACTGGCGCGGCGCGGCATAACCTCGTCAATACGAATGTCTTCGCCCGTCCAACCGACACGTAGAACATTCTGTCCGCGCGCCTTACACATCTTCGCAAGACGCTGCCCATATTCATCATTAACGTTTATCACAACGGGCGCGTCAGTGGGCGTAAGTTCTGTGAATAATCTCGCTTTTGCCTTAAAATATTCTTCCATCGTCGGGTGATAATCAAAATGATCTTGCGTAAGGTTTGAAAACCCTGCCGCGCTAATTGTGACAGCGTCCAGCCTGTACTGTGCCAGCCCGTGAGACGACGCTTCCATCGCCGCGTGGGTCACATTTTGCGTCGCAAGTTCAGAGAGCGTTTGATGCAGAGCCATCGCGTCAGGCGTTGTGTGCGTAAGTGGACGGTAGCCCTCTGGTGATTGCACGCCGAGCGTTCCAAAACATGCCCCACGTAAGCCCGCATAGGCCCAGATTTGACGCAAGAACTCAACTGTCGAGCTTTTGCCATTTGTCCCCGTCATTGCGACAAGCGTCTCTGGCTGTCTTGAATAAAAGCGAGATGCAATTTGGGCATATGTCAGTCGCGGCTCATCAACGCTGACATAAGCAACAGGCATCTCGGCAAGACCTTTGGTCGAGACGATAGCGCTTGCGCCTTTAGCAATAGCGTTTTCAATATAGTCGCGCCCATCGCTCACCGTGCCAGGAATAGCCGCAAACAGCGCACCCGGTTTGACCTTGCGACTATCGGCGGTGACTATCGAGATTTCGACGTCATCGCCAGAATAACCCTCAATTAATTCGGACAACATTTTTGAAGCGTTTTGAGGCATCACGGCAGCGCTCCTGTCTCAAAAAAACTGGCTTGTGCGACGGATGGTTCGGTCCTCTCGACCCCCAGAATTGGACCAATGCGTGTGATTACCTTTTTAGTTGTTTTTGCCGCGTTCCAACCTGCTGTCGCGTAGCCCCAATCGGTCGGCAGCGCCTTTGGTTCATCATATGTAATCATAACGACATAACGCGGATCGCGATGTGGAAAGGCGGATATGAAAGATGTTACGAGACGCCGTTCGTCATAGCCGCCTATACTCGGCTTATCGGCTGTCCCTGTTTTTCCCATAACACCATACCCTTGCGCGCGGGCATTACGGCC
>CALLME010000202.1 GCA_938007945.1 uncultured Caulobacterales bacterium | reverse complement strand
CGACTTAGTTTGTGTCGTCTGATGTATCCATCTGAGCACGTGTTTCAGCTTCAATCTCTTCGCGTGTCGCAGGGACTTTTTTCTGCTCGAGGTAAACGCGGCAGTAAAAGCCTGACGGCTGCACAAGCTCATTTGCAAATGCACCGTTACCTGAGCAACGGATGACGCCGAGCTTCTGGTTGTCATATTGTTTTGTGTCGAAGTCTTCGCCGCGTACAGGCACCCAGCAGACTTTGCCAGAAGCGAGATCCATGACAGTACCGCCTTCATATGTGCAAGACGCGGCAGAGTTTACAACGCCTTCTGAAGACGTGGCCGTTCCATCGGCGTCTTGTGCGAAAGCAGGGGCTGCCGTTAAAGCAAATGCGGCCATTGCCGCGACTGATAAGTGTTTCATCATAATATACTCCATTATATTGGCCCTCCCCCCACACTTGCGGAGCCTTTGTCGGGCTTTACGTTCTATTAACAGACCTTTTAGGCCCAAAAAAGGCCCTGACTGTAAAAAGTGCAACATCTAGGCCATTTCGTGCAGTTACAGATGAAATCTCTACACTTTCGCACGCAATCCGCTTATGCAACGGCGTATGAGCCCGTCTTGCCGTGATACCCGACCTGATCTTACATTTGAGCACGCCCTCATGGCGCGCGGCGTCATGCCAGTCTGCGGCGTGGACGAAGCAGGTCGCGGCCCTCTGGCAGGCCCCGTCGTTGCGTCCGCTGTGATACTCACCCACCCAGATTTAGCGGGAAGAATACCAGACGGCCTCAACGACAGTAAGGCTTTATCCCAAAGCGCGCGTGAACGTTTGCTGAACGAGATCAAGAGTAATTGCTATGTCGGCATCGGCATATCCGAGCCCGAAGAAATTGACCGCGTCAACATATTGCAGGCGAGTTTAATCGCTATGGCGCGCGCGGTACAGGCTTTGCCCGTCAGAGCGGGTCACGCCTTGATAGATGGTAACCGTCAGGCCGTACTGCCCTGCCCGCAAACGACAATCATAAAAGGTGATGCCCGTAGCCTGTCCATCTCAGCCGCCTCCATCGTCGCAAAAGTAACGCGTGACCGATTAATGGTCGAAGCCGAGCGCAGTTATCCAGGCTACGGTTTTGCGCAGCATAAAGGCTATCCGACAAAAGCTCATAGAGAGATAGTGGCCAAGATTGGCCCCTGCCCAATTCATCGCCGCAGTTTTGCGCCCATTCGCGCCTATTGCGAGATGATAAACGCCGCGCATAGATAGATGGTGGGGCCTTTACTTATTTTTGCGGCGCAAGTTGAGAGCTGTGAGCCGCCGACAAGGCCGCGTTATATTCCTCATCAATCAAGCGGAGAGTTGCGGGCCGTATCTCTGACCAGAAACGATTCTCTTTGACCGATTGAGACTCAATCTGCGCGTCCATCGCTTGATAGCTCTCTCGCCAATTTGTAAATCCGTTCCAATCCTGCATCTCAATCGATACTTTCATCAAACTCATAAAGACAGCCGATTGCGCACGGACCATTTTTTCACGCTCAGGCTCGCGTCGCAATGCTTCTTTCGTGGCTTGCAAAGCAGCCGTCAGCCGTGTCTTTGAGACCTCATATTTGCCATTGAGGCGAGCTGCGTTGCCAAAGCCGAGATTGGCGTAGACCGAACCTTCAAGTGTGCGAAAATCATCGGGAAAATCCGCGCGCTGTTTGTCAATCACATCGGCTTGTCGCTGCCTGAGTATAAAGGTCTGTTCTTTGTCACCAAATTTTCGGTAAGTCTCAGCTTCCCACGACAGGGCTTCGCTTAACGCTAAATGCGCATTGATTGATGGCGCGTCTTTTGTGACTTTTTTAAAAAGCTCTGTTGCCTCGCGCAATTGCGTTTTAGCGTTTTCGAAGTCCTCAAGACGCATCGAGACGCGGCCAATATTCATTTTTGCTGTCGCAAGCTCACTTTCCGCGCGCGCCTTATTTTGCGTTTCAAGGCTTAGCTCAGTGAGCCTGCGCGCGAGGGTCTCATATTCGTTTAAGCTTTCAAGCTCAGCCTTGAACTCAGCAGACCTGCGAAAGACAAGAGATTTCATTAAGGCACTGCGTCCATGCTCAAACAGGCGCTCGGGGTTGCTCGGATCAGCCATGAGCCCTTTGGCCGTCATGTCATATGATTTTTGAAAATAATCGCCCGCCATCTCTGTCGCGCCTAATTTGTCTTGGAGTTCGCCCATGAAATGCAGCGTGCGCGCATGTCGCCCGCTCGCGCTTGCATCAAAATCAATATCATCAAATTGTTCGTAATAATTGATCGCCTTCTCACCCATCGCATCAAGCAGATCGAGACGGCCAAAGCTTTCAAGTTGCTGCGCAAGATCGCTTAGCAGAAACTCTACAAAGTTCTCCGCATCAGCACGTCTCGCTTCCGCACGTTGCTGCGCATTATAGGCAACCCAACTCAGCGTTGAAAGCGCCGCAATAATAACAGAGGCTGACACCATGAGTCCCATCATGCGTCTGCGCACACGTACCAAATCACGTTGCAAAAGCGCGTCTAATTCGACACCTAACAGTCCAGCAATTAGCTTTTTAAGCCCAAGTTTTGGACCGTCACCTTGAGCCCTAAAATCTGCGGCCAGAGGCTCGGCGAATTGCCTGCCGTTTTCCTTTTCGGCCTGAGTAATATAACGCAGTGTTTCGGGCAGACATTCGCTCGCCGCGACATCGGGGTCGGGATGATCTGATACAAAAGGCTCACCACTAAGAATGACGATAAAGATTTTCTCGCCGCGCCCTAACCTTTTAAAATATCTTATTTCCTGCTCGACCCAACGAGACTGTGCTGCGGAGGGCGATGCAACGACAATCAGAGCCTCTGATTGCACCAAGGCTTCTTCTATCGCGCCGCTTAAATGTGTGGCGACCGATAAATCTTCTCTGTCTCTAAATATGGGACGCAGATGCGACTGGTCACGCCGCAGGGGTTTGGGGATAGTGTAGCGCTCAAGCCCACGGTGAAGTTCTCGCACTACTGCTGCGTCTTTATGACTATAGCTGATGAAAGCTTTGTATTTAAACGATGTCGGTGTTGCGCTCACATAGCCTTTTAAACCTAAAACATCGTCTATTTCCATAGAAAGATTGCGAAATGAGCTTTCGCCACACTCGGGCAGAAGAAATTTTAACCTTCCCTAACGTCGCGATAACCTTTCCTAACAAATAGTAAATTATGTGAGTTTTTCAATAACTTAAGGCAGTTGTTTACACCTTGTTAGCCAAATCAGCGGCTAGTGTCTTTCAAGACATATTTTTGATTCGCCCGCATCACTCTTGCGCGCGTTTACAGATGAACATTAGGGCCAATATTGTGACTGAACTTCCTTTAAATACCATCACCCAAGGCGACTGCATTGCGGGTATGAACGCCCTTCCGGCCGAGTCTGTTGACCTCGTCTTTGCCGATCCGCCTTATAATCTACAGCTCGGCGGAGATTTATCGCGTCCTGATAATTCTGTGGTCAACGGTGTCACAGAAGAGTGGGATCAATTTGATTCCATGGATGCTTATGATTTGTTTTCTCATGATTGGTTGCAAGCGGCGCGCCGCGTGCTCAAACCTAATGGCTCGCTTTGGGTCATTGGCAGTTATCATAATATTTTCCGCGTAGGCACGGTGTTGCAAGATCAGCAGTTTTGGATCCAAAACGATATTATCTGGCGCAAGACAAACCCTATGCCCAATTTCCGTGGCACGCGCTTTGCCAATGCGACCGAGACAATGATCTGGGCGACTAAAACTGAGGACGCGTCTCCGACCTTTAATTATGACGCGATGAAAATGCTTAATGATGGCGTACAAATGCGCAGCGATTGGACGCTCCCGATTTGCACAGGCTTTGAACGCCTTAAAGGCAAAGATGGCAAGAAAGTTCATCCGACGCAAAAGCCAGAAAGCCTTCTGCACCGCGTTATCCTCTCGACCTCTAATCCCGGCGATGTGGTGCTCGACCCGTTCTTTGGTACAGGCACGACAGGGGCAGTGGCCAAAAAACTTGGCCGCAACTTTATCGGCTTTGAGATGGAAGAAGACTACATTGTGCACGCGCAAAAACGCATCGACAAAATCGACCAAGGCCAAGGCATGGCTATTTCTGTGACGCCGTCAAAGCGCGACGCCGTGCGCGTGCCCTTTGGCAATTTGATTGAGCGAGGGTTGATTAATCCTGGCACAATGTTGATGAGCGAAAATGGGCGCCATACCGCGCAAGTGCGCGCAGATGGCAGCCTCGCCACAGATGATTTCCAAGGCTCCATTCACCAAGTTGGCGCACATGTGCAAAATGCCCAAGCTTGCAACGGTTGGACCTTCTGGCATTTCATGACGCCCCAAGGCCCCACTCAGATTGACGCCCTACGTTCCATCGTGCGCCAACAACTTGCGGAAATGGCTTAAGGTTTACACGCTACCCCTAATACCTTCGTCATTACCGTCGGCAAGGCATAGCGTTTAATCTCGGATAATTTTGCCCACTCACCCTCGGCGCTGCGGTCTTCCGCTTGCGCGCGGTAGACGGTCAGGCGGAGGTCGAAATGAGTGAATATGTGGCGGACATTCCCGTCGTGTTTTGGGGCCTCGCACTTTTCCCAGTTTCGTGGAATTGGCGCAGATGCAAGCGGGTCAGTCGGCGGCTCGCCCCA
>CALLME010000201.1 GCA_938007945.1 uncultured Caulobacterales bacterium | reverse complement strand
GGCTTACCCGCTGAAATTGAGGTCTATCCGGGAACCAAGCACGGTTGGTGTCCGCCTGACAGTCAAGTTTACGACGAAGCTATGGCTGAGAAAGCCTGGTCACGCATGATGGCGTTGTTTGAGATGCAGCTTGCTTAGCACTTCACAGGCCGTGCAATCGGCGCTACACGCGCGTGATGAGCGATAATCCGCATAATTCTGAGCAAAAACCGTGGCAAGCGACCGTGCTCACCCTGTTTCCAGACGCCTTTCCGGGTGTGCTGGGGACATCTGTCATTGGTACAGCTGAAAAGAATCGCATTTGGGCGCTTGAAACAGTGGACATACGTGATTTTGCTGCTAATAAGCACCGAAATGTCGATGACACGCCTGCGGGCGGTGGTCCGGGCATGGTCTTTCGACCAGATGTTTCGGCCAATGCCATTGATAGTGTCGCACCAGACGGTCGACCACTAATCTATTTGACCCCTCGGGGTGCCCCTCTGACCCAAAAACGGGTGAGGGAGTTGGCACTCGGACCGGGTCTTATTGTGTTTTGTGGACGGTTCGAAGGGCTTGACCAACGGGTGATAGAAGCCCGCCAAATGGAAGAAATTTCCATTGGTGACTTCGTTCTCGCAGGCGGTGAAGTGGCGGCGCAAGTGATGATTGAAGCCTGTGTGCGGCTGCTGCCTGGAGTTTTAGGGGCGAGCGAAAGCATAGAGGACGAAAGTTTTGAGGATGGCCTGCTAGAGTATCCACTCTATACCCGTCCGAAAGAGTGGGAAGGTCGGGATATCCCGGACGTCCTGCGCTCTGGACACCACAAGGCGATAGCCGCGTGGCGTTTGGAAAAACAAAAAGAGATTACAAAGCTCAGGCGGCCTGATTTATGGGCCAAATGGCAAGCCGACAAAGGCACATAAGGAGACGGTCATGAACGTGATTGAAAAGCTGAATAAAAACGAAGAAGCCCGCTTGCTTGAAGGCGGCAAAGTTATTCCTGATTTCTCGGCTGGCGATACGCTCGTTGTGCAGGTCCGGATTACAGAAGGCACGCGCACACGTTTGCAGGCTTTTGAGGGCGTCTGCATTGGCCGCTCTGGCACAGGCATCAATGAGAACTTTACCGTTCGCAAAATCAGCTACGGCGAAGGTGTCGAGCGTGTGTTCCAAGTCTACTCTCCGCTTGTCGAAGAAATCCAAATCAAGCGCAAAGGTAAAGTGCGCCGCGCCAAGCTTTACTACCTGCGTGAGCGTCGTGGTAAATCTGCCCGTATCGCAGAACGCGTCACAGGCCGCGGCATCGAGGCCCGCTCCAAGAAATAAGGCGTATAAGGGCGGGAAACAGGCGCCTTGTGCATTTTAGCTGCGCTAAACTACACTGGCTTATCGCCTGTTTGTGCGCCTAAATTCATGATATGAAAACCCAGTCAGAGATGGCTGGGTTTTTTGTTTGGGGTTCGAGAGACGACATCATTTCGCCAAAACCCTATGTTAACTGTCCCTATTCGGCTGAATTAAACAATTTAGAATTAGGTTGTCTTGGGATGGGGGTTAAGGTTTGGATGCACTTGCTATCATATTAGGCGTAGTCGTTTTACTCGCTATGTTCATTGTTATGGTCGTTCCAAGTTTACTCGGGCTCTCAGTCTTCGGGATGATGGTCCACAAGATAAACCCAGTCAAGAATCGAGGGTTTCGCCTCACACTTACTTTGTCGGCCTTTATTTTTCTCCCGCTCCTAATGAATTTATCGATTGACCGATATGTAAATCAATTAGTGAATGCCAGTCATGGGTCACTCCCACTGCAAACAGACGCTAAAATAATTGGAGTTAGCAAGACAAACAGACATGCGTCAAAAGTCCCTCTTTGCAACGACGATTGTCTTGGACTGCTGATTTCGGGGACAGTAGAGCGTTACCTTGTTATCGATGAGGGTGACATCTCACCTGAACTCGGCGCGACAGCTTTTTGGATTGAAGAGCAACAAGATTGCCCGCCCCTGGGTGGTTTAATTAGGGAAAGTGACAAACTCGCCTTCACTATGCAGTCCATGGCTTTATCTAGCCGTTGTTTGATGAGCGGACCAGATAGCGCAAGCCATGCAGATGTCATCGTACAACATCGCACTATCAAAGACACTGATGGGTTCTTGAGGTCATCTTATAGGGATGAAACTCTGGTGTTTGAGAAAACTGACAATGCCGTTGATTTTGATGAAGTCTATAGAGATGTGCGCGTGGAATTTAGAAAGATTGCCCCCATTTTACTGCCGTCTTTTGACTATCAGAATAGAAAATATACACCCGATTTCATGCGGGTGGGGCGATTCAAGACTAGGGATAAGACCCTAAAATGCGGCGTAACTTTATTAATGTTCGACGATTGTGGTTGGAGCAATAACTTCAAATCTGCATCGAGAGTACTCGGAGCGACGGTCGATAAGATATCTTTGGAGAAATCGGCGCAAATCGATAATCAGAAGACACGTTCTGCTCGAGCTCTAGAACTGGTCAAAGACATAATATCAGAAAACCGCGCACCAAAAGACAATGAGTGGCAGCTCATTAAAACATCTATTCGCTATGATTATCCGAAACCCGAGAATTATTCCGTTTACAGCGAGACCCTAGTGAACATTCTGAACTATCCAAAGTTTTTAGTTCCTGACGCGAGTTACGTAGTCAAAAAATTAGATTTGGCGCAGTCAAAGTCTGTGGCGGACGCCATAATTCCTAGACTTACGACCCTTTCAACATATTCCATGGTTGGTAAGGATTCAGAGAAGGCGCAAAGAAATAACATCTATGGCATCATAAATGCCCTTCCAAAAGAGGCTCTTTCACCGCACTTTGACCAACTTGTTGAAGCGATTTCGAAAAATGGAAGAGGTAACCATTATCTCAAGTTTTTTGAGAAATTCGGAGATGAGAGTGTCGCGCCCATGTTAGTTATCATTGAGAACGATAAGCGCATGCTTAGACCTCTGTCGCGCGTGATGTGCCGCATTGGAGGGGATATATCGGGCGCAGAAGAAGATCTGTTCACGTGGCTAGTGCAAAGTGATTTGCAATCTGAGGGAGGTTTTAGTCGAATTATATTCGCATTGTTAAAAGCAGGCATCAGTAAAGAAAGTATTTTAGAAAGTTTTAATCCCGCAGATCCAACCCACTCAAAACTCATGCGCGGGATTGAAAAGCAAATCCAGAGGTTTGAAAGCGGTAAAACTTACTGCGGCTAAATCACTTTGGGCTCTACCCCACCAAATCATCGCAGCTTGAGAGCTCGCCTCTTATGACCGTTTTGGCGCTCCAGCGGTTTGTGTTGCGGGGTTTGCCGTTCTCTATTTCGCGCGGAGTGTAGCTATAGAGGCAAGTGCCTTCGCGAAAGACGGTGAAGCAGCTGACA
>CALLME010000200.1 GCA_938007945.1 uncultured Caulobacterales bacterium | reverse complement strand
TCCAACCGTTCTCCGAAAGCGCGGCGTTTATCTTCGCGGCTTCAGGCGTATCAATCGTCGCTGCCTTCCCGCTTTCACTGTCATGGATGAGGAAGCCGTAATTATCATTCAAACACGGAAATAATTTAATTGAGAGCATTTACCCAAATCCATTGTTATTTTTAACCACAACGCTAACCTAACACGGCCTCATATGAATGAAAGCTATATGCGTCAAAACGTAATACATCTTGAGCAGTTTTATGCCTCCCGTTTGGGGCAGGCCGCGCGTGATATGGTCGAGCGGCGTCTGTGCAATCTTTGGCCTGACCTCGCGGGGTGTGACGTGCTGGGATACGGCTATAGCTGGCCTTATCTGTCATCCTATAGCGCGCAAGCCAAACGTATTGTGCTCGCCATGCCAGGTGAACAAGGCGCGATTGCACAAAGGTCACGGCGCGGCGTGATTGCATGTCTCACCGAGGATGATCTACTCCCCTTTGCCGACGGTAGCTTTGATCACGTCTTTGTCGCGCACGGTATAGAAGAAACGTCAGATTTGCCTTCGCTTTTGCGCGAGCTGTGGCGCGTGACGCGGCCCGAAGGGCGCATTGTCATTTTAGCGTCTAATCGAGCTGGCCTTTGGGCACGGTCTGACGCCACACCGTTCGGCGCAGGACGGCCTTTTTCACGTACGCAGCTTCGCGCAGCCCTCACCACAGCGGGCTTTATGCCAACAGTGTGGTCTGGCGCGTTATTCGTCCCGCCCGCGCGCCGCCTGTCTCAGCCCTCAACTGTGCGCGGCTTTGAAACATTTGGCGAAACCGTTTGGCCAGGTTTTTCGGGACTTGTGCTTGTGGAAGCGCTCAAGCGCCTTTATGCGGAAACTTCAGGCGTGAAGTCGCGCCTTGTCATGCGGCCCAGTTTTGGCGCAGCACCCATTAGAAAGCCTGCGGCGAATAGAAACTGCGAATAGAATATTTATGAGCGATAGTCAGAAAAAACCTATGCCCATTGAAGAGGTCCGCCGCGAAATTGACCGCGTGGATAGTGACTTGCTTGACCTCATCGCCAAGCGGCTAGATTTGGCCCTTGCCGTGCGGGCGGCGAAATCAGGTGTGCGCGTCTGGCGTCCGTCTCGCGAGGAAAGTCATGTGCGTGACCTCGCTGCGCGCACGGCGGGGAGCTCACCTGTGCTTGTCTCTAAAATCTGGGCGGAGCTCATGAGCGCCAGCCTCGCCGCGCAAGGTCCTATGCGACTTCATGTGGCGCTTGAAGGTGATATGCTGGACGTCTGGACACTCGTGCATGACCGCTTCGGGGCCTCTCTCCCTGCGCTGTCTTACCCCACTGCAAGTGCCGCACTCGCAGCCGCTTATAATGAGGATGAAGGCGTGGCTGTGCTGCCCTCACCTGTCGGCATGAATAGCTGGTGGAGTGCCTTGTGCGCGGGCGGCGCAATGCCCGATATGAAAATTCATGCAGGGCTACCGCGTGTGCTCAAAGGCACAAATTGGCCGCGCGCTGTGGCAGTTGCAACGGCAGAGCTCGCCCCATCTGGTGCAGATACTATGTTGATTGCAGTAACAAATGCGACCGCGCTTTCAGAGCTCGGCAAACCCACAAAGCTGAAAGCCGAAGCGGGTGAAAACCGCCTCTACGAAGTTGGGGGCTTTGTCCAAGATATCTCTGCGGTCCAAGCCATCGACCCACGCGCACGTATCATTGGCTGCCTCCCTCATCCTTTAAAAGATAAATCTGCGGTTGGCGCGAAAGCTGCAAGCTAAGCACATGGCTATTTTTGACACAGTTTTAATTATTGGCGGCGGACTTATCGGCAGCTCTATCGCGCGCGCCGCGCGCGCGACAGAGGCGGCGAGCACCATATTAATGGCCGATAAATCACCGAGCGTTTGCGACGCCATTACGCGCCTTTCGCTAGCCGATGACGTCAGCACAAATGCGGCAGATCTCGCCCTGCGCGCTGACCTTGTCATCCTCTGCGTACCACCTGGGCAAATGGCGAGCGTAGCGGAAGCTGTCGTGCCGTCTATGCGTACGGGCGCTGTGCTGTCTGATGTCGGCTCTGTTAAAGGCCGTACCATTAAAGCTATTGAGCGGTATCTTCACGGCGGCGTCACTTTTATCCCCGCCCATCCGATTGCAGGCACAGAATATAGCGGGCCAGAAGCAGGCTTTGCGACCTTGTTCAAAGATAAATGGTGCATCCTCACCCCAAATGACCCTGACAGTGAAACGGCCACGCAAGTTGCAAAGTTTTGGGAAACTCTGGGCAGCAATATCGCTTTTATGAGCCCGGAACGTCACGACATTGTCCTCGCGACCACCTCTCACGTCCCTCACCTGATTGCCTATACGCTCGTCGGGACAGCCGTTGATATGGAAGCGGTCACGCAGAATGAAGTTGTAAAATTCTCAGCAGGCGGTTTCCGTGATTTCACGCGCATCGCCGCCTCTGACCCCGTCATGTGGCGCGATGTGTTCTTAGAGAACCGTGACAGCGTGCTTGAGGTCGTGGATAGGTTTATCGAGGATTTGTCCGCGCTTAAACGCGCGATACGCTGGGATGACGGAGACGCGCTTTTAGATCATTTCACGAAGACGCGTGACATCCGCACCAAGATTGTCGATGCGGGCCAAGACAGCGCCGCACCCGATTTTGGCCGTCAAGAAAGCTAATCCCTCCCGACGCCTCGGCGGAATTTGCAGTTAAGAGCTAGACACAAACCCAAATTTACCTTCAAATCGTATTATGATTATGCGGGCCATACGAAAATCAATGATAGCGGCGGCCATAGTTCTTATTTTTGGGTCGACCTCCGCTTATGCTTGCTGCACAGAAATAGAAGCGCGCGCGGCCCTGCGAAGCGGAGATTTTACCCGCGCGGCCAGTGCAGCTCAAACAAACCCGTCCATTCAGACACGGCTCATCGCAGCCGAAGCGCTGTCCGCGCAAGTACTGCTCGGCCTTGCAGAAGACGGTAAGGAAACGGCTAAGGAAGCCCTATCGATTTGTGAAAGCGTGCTCGCTGAGGAGCCAAATAATACGGAAGCGCGGTTCCAATACGCCCTGGCCGATGGATTTGTTACACGCGCCACATCACCGTTCTCAGCATGGCGCAAAAAACTCCCTCAACGCACCTTTGACGTCGTGACAGAGCTTGTCGCCACTGTACCCGAAGATGGTCGTACACATGCCTTGCTCGGTGCGTGGCATATGGGTATTTTACGAAAAGCGGGCGAAAAAAACGGCGCGAAATGGTTTGGCGCAGATGTGCAGGCAGGCCGCGCCGCCTATGAGCGCGCGCTAGAGCTTCGCCCTAATGACATTATAATTTTGAGCAATTACGCCCTATCTTTAGCAGAGCTTGATTTTGCAGCGCATAGCGAGACGGCTTATGCCATGCTGCAAACTGCGGTCAGTGCCGCGCCTCAAGACGCGGTCGAAACGCAAGTTCAAACACGTATGCAAGAGGTGCTCCGCCTTTGGAATGACGCAGAGGCGCGCGAAAAAAGAATTGCGCGTTTTCTGGACGGTGACGGCTAATCAAACTGTCTGCAAAAGGCATAATTTGGACTTGTCGGGCATGGGCTAATCGCTTATAGGACGGCACCTTGATAGGGTGAGGTAGCTCAGCTGGTTAGAGCGCAGGACTCATAATCCTGAGGTCGAGAGTTCAAGTCTCTCTCTCACTACCAATTAAAAAAGCCAGTGACGAGAGTCGCTGGCTTTTTGATATTTGAGTTGAGTATTAAATCCGTTAACTCTCCAGCCAACCATTTTCATTGAGATAATCCACAATCATTTCGGCAGCGTCTTCAGCCGACATTTCGACAGTGTTGACGGTGATTTCTGGCTTTTTGGGCTTTTGATATTCGCTGTCTATGCCTGTGAAGTTTTTAATCTCACCCGCGCGCGCTTTGGCGTAGAGGCCTTTGACGTCACGCGCTTCGGCAACTTCTAGCGGCGTATTTACGAAGACCTCAATGAATTCACCGTCCTCTAGCAGATCACGCGCCATTTGACGTTCCGCGCGGTAAGGCGAGATGAAGGACGCCATTGTAATCAGTCCCGCATCCACCATCAGCTTGGCGACTTCGCCAATGCGGCGAATGTTCTCGACGCGGTCTTCTTTGGTAAAGCCAAGGTCACGGTTAAGCCCGTGGCGCACGTTGTCGCCGTCGAGCGTGTAAGTATGACGCCCGAGATCGAGCAGGCGCTTTTCGACTAAATTAGCAATCGTCGATTTGCCAGAGCCTGACAGACCTGTGAACCAGAGCAGCCCTGGCTTTTGTAGCTTTTGGCTCGCGCGGGCTGATTTGCTAACATCCATATCTTGCCAGACCACATTTTTCGCGCGGCGCAAGGCAAAGTCGAGCATGCCCACACCGACCGTCTCATTCGTCTGGCGGTCAATCAGGATAAAGCTGCCCATGTTGCGATTATCATCATAAGCATCAAAGGCAATCGGCGCAGAGAGCGAAAGCGTTACCGCCCCGATCTCGTTAAGAGCCAGCGTCTTAAACGCGACTTCGGAAAAGTCATTAATGTCCACGCCGTATTTTAAATTCGTGACACTGGCGGGGACCGTTTTATTAGTCGTCTTGAGAAGATATTGACGTCCTGGGAACATTTCTTGCTCGCTCATCCACAGCACATGCGCTTGGAATTGATCGGCTTGTTCAGCCGGGTTGTCGATGCGGCAAATCACGTCACCGCGCGAGATGTCAATTTCGTCTTTGAGCGTGAGCGTCACCGCCATATCTTCAACAGCGGTTTTAAGGTTGCCGTTATAGGTGACGACCTCTTTGACTTTAGAGCGCTTGCCTGACGGGATAACAATGATTTCGTCACCGACATTAATCGTGCCAGACGCCACCGTGCCAGAGAAGCCGCGGAAGTCGAGATTGGGACGGTTCACCCATTGCACGGGCAGACGGAACGGCGCGTCTCTTTGCGCGGCGTCCACATCAACGTCTTCGAGATATTCGAGAAGCGCAGGGCCTTTATACCAGTCTGAGCGCGCGGATTTGGTTGTGACATTATCACCGTCCAAAGCGGACATAGGTATACAGGTAATATCTTCAAAATTTAAGTCTTTCGCGAAAGCACGAAAATCAACTTCGATATCGTTATAAACCGCTTGGTCGAAGCCGTTAATATCCATTTTGTTAATCGCGACCACGACATGTTTCACGCCCAGCAATGAGACGATATAGGCATGGCGGCGGGTCTGTTCTTGCACACCGTAACGCGCGTCAATCAGCAGGACGGCAACATCGGCAGTCGACGCGCCTGTCGCCATGTTACGTGTATATTGCACATGGCCTGGCGTATCCGCGACGATGAATTTGCGCTTATCTGTTGAGAAAAAACGGTAGGCAACATCAATCGTAATGCCCTGCTCCCGCTCAGCCGCGAG
>CALLME010000199.1 GCA_938007945.1 uncultured Caulobacterales bacterium | reverse complement strand
CCTTCCGCCCAACACCATTCGCGCGCATATCGTAGACGGCGCAGAGATTGACGTGGACGCGTATATTCGGCCTGCCCCTGTGCGCAGGGACTGGATGGACGCGGTGCCAGACAGCTATATTTACCGCTGCATCCCGTTGCTAGCCGCCAACACCATGGGATGGGAGCTTTTAAATCCCGTGGAGTCGCGTGTCATGTGGGACGGCGGCACGGGCACAGAAAACATCAAAACGATTTGCCGAAAACCCGGGCCGTTTACGGCAAGCTCTCATTTCGGCAGCGCGATTGTGACGTGGTACGTCCCGTTTTTATTTCGCACGTCAGCAGATTTGGGGCTTTATATTACGGGGCCCGCCAATCACGAACATCATGACGCGCAGCCGCTCGATGCCTTTGTACGCACAGATTGGCTGCCCTTTCCGTTTACCATGAATTGGAAAATCTGCCGCGCCAATACGCCTGTGACGTTCAAAGCAGGGGAGCCGATTGCGCGGATTATGCCTTACCCGATTGCGATGATTGACGAGACACAGCTTGAGATTACGACGCTCGCCTCTGATGCAGGGTTCAAGGCCGAGGTCGAAGCTTTCGGTCAGGCGCGCAAAGACAATATTGCGGCGCAAAAGGAGAATGCAGCTAAAGCAACTGAGCTTGGCGAAACACCCTCCGCTCATGGCGTCTGGAACGCGCAATATGTGCGCGCGAAAGGAGAGACTAAGGGCAACGGCTTTGCTCCGCATCAAACTGTGTTCAAGCCGCGAAAGCCAGAAATTAAGGGCTAGCTTATTCGGCGGGTGTCGGGTTTTGTTCGACATGTGTCCGTCACCTTGGACGCAGATTCATATTGTCGCTGGGGGCGACTTTAACAGGAGTCATTTATGCACAAATTCAACACATATCTAAATCTTCTTAACATCGCTATTGTGGCGACGTCTCTCGCCTTTTTGCCCGCTACCGCGCAGGCTAACCCGCCTTTAGACGATGAGACTGACACGCAAATAACGTCGGCGCCGAGCTTGGACGGATTTGCAGGATCTGATCTCGACGGCAATGGGACACTCGATATGTCTGAGTTCACATTATATGCAGGTGACCGCGCAGTCGCAGGTGATGCTGACTTCACAGCCATAGTGTCATCTGGTGATTACGAAACGGCGTTCAAATTACTAGATAGTTACGGGCAGCGGCGATTTAAGCATAGCTTAAGTCATAGGCTAGGATAAATATGACGCGAGTACTTACGAGGATGTCGACGACGCAGAAGAAGAGTAAGCGCAACATCAATCTTTATATTATGACCGAGCCGCCGTTTGACTGAGGCGGGTCGGTTCACAGTTTTTTAGGTTCAAAGACTCGTCTTCTTGCCCTGCTCATGCGTAGATAAAGCATGACAATCCACCTGCAAAAGCTGTCAGTCGGCTCGGAAAGCATTGATACGCTCACGGCTTGGCAACGCCATGTTGTGCGCAAACGCAAAGCGAGCGGGCAATCTCCTGTGCATGAGCACGTTACACGCATGTTCCCTAAACAGGTAGACGCATTGCTTGATGGCGGCTCCATTTATTGGGTGATTAAGGGGCAAATTCTGTGCCGTAACCCAATTGTGGACCTTGAAGAGCGTATTGGTCGCGACGGTATTAGGCGATGCGCCATTTTGATGACGCCTAAGGTCGTGCCAGTCATGCCGACACCCAAACGCCCCTTTCAAGGGTGGCGCTACCTCAAACCCGAAGACGCGCCTGCGGATTTGACAGAGCAAAGCGGTGGATTGGAATTGCCTGCACACCTGCGCGGCAAGCTCTCAGACCTCGGAGCGTGGTAGGCCGCGCCTTTCGTGTATGGTCACAATATGTTTAGGCACAAAAAAGCCCCACTCGGTTGAGCGGGGCTTTCATTTTGCGATGTCGCTAAACTAGAATGTGTAGCGCGCTTTCACGTAGTACTGACCACCATTAAAGCCGAATGGAGCAGACTCTGGATAAAGCTGACCTGTGCCACCTTGTCCTGGATTTTCATCAGGGTAGTTGTCGAGGAAGTTCTGTGCCCCAACAATCAACTCAACGCCTTCATAGACATTTACGCCAACTTCTGCGTCAAAGACGAACTCTCCGCCGACAGCAAAGTCGTTACCGTTATCAAACCATGGACCGTAATAATTTGTGCGAACAAGCGCACGCCAATTATCTTGCGAGTGGTTGATAGTCAGGTTGCCACGCCAATTTGGTAGGGCTTCTTCGAGAGCAAGAACACGGTTGCCATCAATTGGAGCCACAACGCCCAAATCAGTAACTTTCGTTTTCGTGTAGTTCGCAGCTAGAACGGCAGTGGTGAAGCCATCTTGACCAAAATCAAGTGGAGCTTTCGCCACAATATCCAAACCCTGTGTTCTGGTTGAGAATGAGTTAGTGAAGAAACGGAACTCTCTGAGGTCTTCAAAACCGACATAATCATTGCGATTCAATGCATTCGCTGATGCAAGTGATGTCAACGCGTTAGCAACATTTGAATTATCGTAATCAGCCACGTTTTGCTGATCTGCAAGGAAATCAAGTGCGTCGATAAAGGCAATGTCGTCTGAAAGCGCGATACGGTCATTCACTTTGATATTGAAGTAATCAAATGTCCAATCAATCGGGCCTGTCGCGAATGCGATACCTGCAGAGATGTTTTCCGCAGTTTCAACGTCAAGCGTTGGACGCTCACCAAATGAGTCTTCCAAGAAGTCAGCGGCAAGTTGGCCTGGGTTTGTTGAAAGAGGGATAGTCCCTTGATCAATCAATTCGCCGCCAATGATTTGCGTCGTCACGTTACGTACAGTTGCCTGACCTGCTGATGGGGCGTGGAAACCTGTTGAGTAAGTAGAGCGCAAAGTTAGATTGTCAGAGACACGGTAAAGACCTGCGATTTTAAAGTCGAGATTATCACCGAAGTTTGAGTAATCTGAGTAACGGACCGCTGTTTGAAGTGTGAGCTCATCAGAGATGTCAGCTTCAAGTTCGCCGTAAACGCCGATATTGTCTTGGCTTTCTTCCTGTGACGCGTTGAACCCGCCAAAGCCGTTGGAGCTTGAAGAGAAGCCTTGGCTGACAAGCGGACCAAGCGCGAATGACGCTGGGTCACCGGCTGTGATTTCAAATGTCTCTTCGCGGTACTCTGCACCGAAAGCGACGTTCAAATCAGACGCCCAACCGTCAACAGGGACAGCAAAGTTGAAGTCAGCATTCGCGCCAAATTCTGTCTGTGTGTACGCACCCGGTGTGAAGTCACGTGGTGAGTCTGGCCCGAGTGACGCGTTAAGCGTATTGCGGATAAAAAATTCTGTGTCTGATTCACCCCAAGAGGCTGAGAGGTCATAGCCGAGGCCGCCAAATGCGCCGCGGAAACCACCTGTGACAGCCATATCAGAGTTGTCGCCACCAAAGCGTGGGACAAAGCCGCCTGGAATTGTCTCTACGAATGAGAAACAGTTCGGGTCGGCTGTCACTTGTGCAAGCACTGTTGGATCAGGAGAGACACCGCCGTTTACGAGTGGAATACCAGCTGGGCAAGACCCACCTGTTCCGACACCGTCAAGATCGCCAACGAGAATTGAAGCGCCGCCGTTAGCGTCAAGATTGCCGTCCGCATCAACAATTGGTCCACGGTAAACACCGCCACGGTTTGTTGGGTTACGGTAAAAGAAGCCACCTGTTGCTGTACGCTCATTATAGTTACCAAAAGCATAGGCTTCGATATCATCTGTAAGTTCAAGACCTGTGTTGACGAAGATTTTAATCTCGTCATCAACGTCAGGCGTACCCCAATACTGTGCAAATTCATCAGTATATGTGTTGATTGTGAGGTTATCAGCTGCGGCTGTGTTTCCGCCGGCAATAAGGGCGGCAACATCATCACGCTGTGCCGCACGGACTGTGCCTTTTGTTTCGCCGTATTCACCTGTGATATTGATGAAGCCGCGGTCTGTGAGGGGAAGGCCGATATTGCCACCAATACGGTAGACATCGCCGTCGCCTTCATAAGTCTGACCCCAAGAGGCTTCAACCATGCCGCCTTCTGAGGCGTCTTTGAGTTGGAAGTTGATCACACCCGCAATCGCGTCTGAACCGTATTGCGAGGACGCACCGTCACGCAGGACTTCAACTTGCTTTAGTGCGAGTGATGGGAAGACAGAGATATCAACGCCTTGCGCGCCGTCTGAAATACCGCCGCCTAGGAATGAAATGACTGAACCACGGTGACGACGCTTACCGTTCAATAGAACGAGCGTATTGTCTGGTGAGAGGCCGCGCAAATTAGCAGGACGAATGATGGTCGCCGCATCAGAGATAGGCTGTGCGTTCACGTTATAGCTTGGCACGACGTTGCGAAGAAGATCGCCAATGTCGCCAACGGCTTGGTTTGTGAACTCAACACCAGAAATGATGTCGACAGGTGCAGGCGTATCAGCCGCAGAACGGGCCGCACGGCGTGTACCAATTGTGATGATTTCGTCTTCGATAACGCTTGTGTCAGTGTTATCTTGGGCAAAAGCTGGCGTTGCCATCAATGTCGCAAGCATGGCGCTAGACGCGGTTGCTGCAAGCATGGCCTTCAAAGAGAAGTGTGTCATGAAAATTTCCTTCGTTATCCAGTTATAAATCTGGCTATTGACCTTCCATAAGGATCAGAAGCGTTTTAGGCATTTTTTATCGGCAAACAACGCTTTCAAGCTATGCGGATGCACGATTATGAGGGTTTGTTGTAAAAATGACACAAAATTTACCCAATCGCTAATTGTTCAGATAAGCGCATTTAATCTTTATTCGATTCACACGAAAATTCATGTAAAGGCGCGGGCGTTTGGAGGTTGTTGAGGTGAAAAATGGGTGAGCTTGTCATAAAATTCGCGTCAGAGGATGATATTGAAGCCATCGGGTCGCTAATGAACCGCGCAATCGTCGAATTACAGGCGGGGTATTTGACGGACGCGCAGATTGCGGCGTCATTTTCGGGTATGGGGCTAGATACACAGCTCATCAAAGATAAGACTTATTTTGTGGTCTATGACGGAGAGACTCTCGTCGGGTGTGGGGGCTGGTCACGGCGCGCGACGCTTTACGGCGGAAATCATAGTGCTGGCCGTAATGCGAGTTTGCTTGACCCTGCCACAGACCGAGCGCGCATAAGGGCTATGTATACCCACCCTGAGCATACTAAGCGCGGTATCGGACGGATGATCCTTTTGGCGGGTGAGAAGGCAGCGCGGGCGGAGGGGTTTCAGGCTTTGGAGATGGCCGCGACCAAAGCGGGCGAGCCGTTTTATCTACGTTGCGGCTACCACATTGAGCGTGAGTGGGAAGACACAAACGGTGCAGTACCTGTCCCTTTGCTGACCATGGTCAAACAGCTCAGCTAAGACGGAATACCCTGAAATTTGCCGTCTTTTGCCAAAGCTTTCTTCCAGCCTTCGCGGGCATTCATGCGCTGTAGATAGGCTTTCGTATTGGGATATGCCGCGCTCAAATCACCGCGCATGTCTGCCATAAAGAGCGTGTAGCCGAAGGCAATGTCCGCCGCGGTAAACCTGTCCCCTGCTAAAAAATCGCGCGAGGAGAGATCAGCTTCCATCTTATCCATAACGGCTTTCAAGCGCGGCTTGATAAAGAGGTTTTGTGTCATGCCGAGCACTTTGGAAATCAAAGGACGGATCAAAAACGGTGTTTTTGCAGTGGTATTAGACAGCACGAAACTCATCGTCAAAATCGATTGATAGCTACCTTGTGCGGCATGAAACCAAAAGAGATAAGGCGCGCGGTCAGCGTCACTAGTGGCGGGGCGCAAAGCATTTGGTCCTGCCTTGTCTAAAATATAGTCGATAATGGCGTTGGATTCTGCGAGCACGATATCGCCATCTGTTAAAACTGGCGCCGTGCCAAGCGGGGAGAGTGCTTTCAAATCATCGGGCGCGAGCATGGTTTTTTTGTCACGGTCATACATTTTAAATCCGTAATCCATTCCAAGCTCTTCAAGCAGCCAAAGAATGCGAATGGATTGTGAGTTTTCCAAGTGATGCAGAATAATCATATTGAGCCTTGTTTCAAAATCCGCGTGGTCGAGGCAGGATATTTGGCCTGCCATATTAGCGCCCGCATCGGCCTCGGTGAGAGGTCACCGCCGCAATTAGGGCAGGCTTTCAGTTCGCACTTTGTGCAAAACGTACATTCAAGCGAGCAAATGACGGCGCCCGATTGCTCGGCGGGCAAATCTCTGTCACAATTTTCGCAGTTTGGGCGCATCTCAAGCATATCAGTCACCAATCGCGCAATTATCGATTAGCCGCACGGTCTTGCCGTCTTTGCCATTACGCGGGCAGTGGGCGGCAATCAAAAGCCGCGCGGGGCGGTCAATCTGGCCCTCATGTAAAATCGTCAGGCTATTGATGGAGGCAACGGTGACGTAATCCACACTTGTAAAGCCTGCGACTTTCAGCGCGTCAACCGCTGCAAAAACGCAGTGCTGGATATCTTTTCCTTTTGCGAGTTTTTCGGCACAAGCAAACATGATGGTGTTGAGCTTACGTGCGGTCGCAAGTCCGCCTATATTAAAATACTTATTACGAGAAGAGAGCGCGAGGCCGTGCTTATCCCGCGCAATCGGCGCGCCGATAATTTCAATCGGCATATCCAAATCTTCGACGAGACGCCGAATGGTGGCGAGTTGCTGATAATCTTTCTCACCAAACACCGCCACATCAGGGGCAACACGGTTCAGTAGCTTGGTAACGACTAAAGCCACGCCTTCAAAAAAGGTGGGGCGGTGATCTGTCTCAAGATTATCCGCCACGCCGCCGACTTTGATATGGGTCGCGTGATGGGCGTTATACATGCTGTCACGCTCAGGTATATAGACAAGGTCACAGCCGACAGAGGCAAGCTTTTCAATGTCCTCTTCTTCCGTGCGAGGGTAGCTTTCAAAGTCTTCACCAGGCGCAAATTGCGTGGGATTGACAAAGATACTCGCCACAGTTTTGCTGGTTTTTGTTTTTGAGAGTTCGACAAGTGAGAGATGCCCGCTATGCAGCGCGCCCATGGTCGGAACAAAACCAATGGTCTCGCCCGCGCCGCGCCATTCCCAAATCTGGCCGCGAAGCTCGCGTATGTTACGGACAATAAGAGGCATTTGGGTCATGAAGACAGACCTAAATTAGCGCGCGAAGAATAACAAACTTTTTCATTGACTACAGATGTAATCTATCCCTATAACTACATTTGTAGTCATAAGTTTATTTGGTGTCCTATGAAACGTATTTCGCAATCCGAGCTAGAAGTGATGTCTGTGCTCTGGCGCAAAAGCCCGCTCGCGGCGTCCGACGTGATTGCGGGACTGCCGAAATCCAAAACTTGGTCAGATCGCACTGTGAAAACGCTGCTCGCGCGATTGGTAGAGAAGGGGGCATTGTCCACAATTCCCGATGGGCGGCGCTATCTCTATGCGCCTTTGATTACGCAAGAGGCTTACGCAGGGCAGGCCGCGCGCAGCCTATCTGAGCGGTTATTTGGGGGGCGCGCCGCCCCGCTTGTCGCCCATCTCGCGGAAAGAGACGGGCTCTCTGATGAAGATATTGCCGAGCTAGAAGCGCTCCTTAAGGAGCTTAAGTCATGATGAACCTCAGAAACTTATCACCTGACACTCTATTGGCTTGGGCAATGCAAACGGGCCTCGCCGTGACGGTCTTGATTTTACTCGTGCTCGTCATGCGGCGTCCGTTTGCAAAAATTTTTGGCGCAAGAGCGGCCTATACGCTTTGGGCTTTGCCTCTCTTGCGGTTGTTTTTGCCAAGCGTCACTGTTCCAGAGACACTGCTGCCATGGATGAAGACTGCGCCCCCTGAGACGATTGCACAGGCTCAAATATTGACTGGGGTCAATTCACATTTTGCGGTTCCGCCAAGCGTTGAGGAGACTGTAAATTGGACACTAATCGCGTTAATTTTTTGGTTGAGTGGGGCTGTTTTGTTTCTAACGCTTCAAACCATACGGCATAAAAACGCGCGACGTGGCCTATTGAAAAAATGCGCCCCTATTTCTGATGAGTTAGCCAAAGCCGCAAATCTAGCCGCCAGTGAATTAGACTTAAGCCAACCCCCTAAACTCTATATAAGTGAAGACAATGCAGGACCGATGGTCATGGGCATTGTTTCATCTATCGTCATTCTACCGCGTGATTTTGAAACGCATTTCAACCCGACGCAAAGACGTCTCGCTCTCTTGCATGAGCTTGCGCATCTGCGTCGTCGTGATCTTTGGGCCGCAAGCCTTGCGCTTGGTTTTCGCGCGCTAAACTGGCCTAACCCGCTTGTGCATTTTGCGGCTCGCGCCTTTCGTGCAGACCAAGAGGCGGCTTGCGACGAGACGGTGCTCTCTTTGCTGCAAGGGCATGAAAACGCGCGCCAA
>CALLME010000198.1 GCA_938007945.1 uncultured Caulobacterales bacterium | reverse complement strand
GCGCGAATCGGCAGCGTCAGTTTCGCGCTCAGCCTTCTAGATTGCCATTCCGACGAAGTTGTAGCGCGTGTGCAAAAAATCTTGCAGCGTCTTTCTGATGTGCCTTACCCCACACCGCATGGGGATCTTTATGCTGAATTTCACGTGAGTTCCGTGGCCATAGATTCAGAAGGAAATAGCGACATTGATACGCTTTTCGTCCACAGCGATATCGCGATGCAAAGCGCCATTAGCTCAGGCCAGAAATATGTGGCCTATTCGCCAGAGCTTTCGCCGAAGCCCCGCCAGACGTCACAGCAGGTGACGTCATCCAAAGATATTATTAGCGCGCTTAATGACCGCCGTGTCTCGCTCGCCTACCAACCGATTGTTGACGCAAAAACGCGTAAGCTTCACCATTATGAGTGTTTACTCAGGCTTAAGCGTGATGACGGCGAGATTGTCTCGGCCGGCGAGTTTGTTATGGCAGCAGAGCGTCTCGGCCTTGTGAATTTGCTAGATCGCCGCGCGCTCGAAATTGCGGCTCAGACGCTCGCGCGCTATCCTGATATTGAGCTGGCGCTGAATGTTTCGGCGGCCACAGTGAAATCAGCAGATAGCGCGAATGCCTATCTCGAAGGCTTGCGCGCGCTCGGCCCCGCGACGTCTCGGGTGACGATAGAACTTACCGAAACTGTCGCGCTCGAAGATCCTGCCATGGCAAGCCGTTTTTCCGTCGAAGCGCGGATGCTCGGTTGTATGTTCTCAATTGATGATTTCGGCTCTGGCCATACGACGTTCCAAAACCTCATGGCGATTGAAGCGGATTCGATTAAAATCGACGGCAGCTTTATCAAAGACCTGTCTATCACCCCGCATAAACAAACTTTTGTGCGTATGATGGTGGATTTGGCGCAGACCTTCTCGGTCAAGACGGTCGCTGAAATGGTTGAAACGCGTGAGGATGCGGAGCTCTTAAACCGCCTTGGGGTGGATTATTTGCAAGGCTATCTCTTTGGTGTGCCCAGTGCGGCGCCTGCTTGGCAGGGCGGCTAAGCAACAGTCCATCGAATCCACCTGCCATTAAACCCTGCGGAATTAATTTTTCACCACATTCTGCACCGCGCCCTTTGTAATTACGCGCGTCTCTCCTAAATAGGAGGGATGAAACAGATCCTTCTCTCACTTCTTGGCGCGACAGCTTTGGCGGGCGCTCTACCGCAAATCGCAGGCGCGCAGCTTCTCAATTTCCCAAGCAGCAACAAAGTTGTGCCTGAAAACCAGCTCCAAGTGCAGCTTTCTTATGCGCCTGTCGTGAAGGACACGGCTCCTGCCGTGGTCAACGTCTTTACGTCACGTACAGTGCGGACACGTCAACGGGTGAGCTTTTTCGATATGATGCGCGACATGGGGCGCGCCCCAACAGAGAGCGTGCAAAACTCGCTTGGCTCAGGCGTCATTGTGCGCGACAGCGGCATCATTGTGACCAACGCACATGTGGTGAAAGGCGCGGATGAGCTGCGTATTGTGCTCAATGACCGCCGCGAATTTGACGCCAAAGTCATCGCCCAAGACGAAGAAATTGATTTGGCCGTGCTTGAGATTGATACCAAAGGCGAGCGATTGCCGACACTCTCTATTGATAAATCAAGCGATCTTGAAATTGGAGATATTGTGCTCGCTATTGGTAATCCTTTCGGTGTGGGACAGACCGTCACGAGCGGAATTGTCTCTGCCTTGGGTCGTACGAATGTGACAAATGCATCGTCTTTCATACAAACAGATGCGGCCGTAAATCCAGGAAATTCTGGCGGCGCGCTCGTAGATCTTAACGGTAATCTTATAGGCGTGAACACCGCTATTTTCTCGCGCTCAGGGGGCTCGAACGGTATTGGTTTTGCCATTCCTGGTGTGCTTGTCGCGCGCGCCGTAGATAGTGCGGTAACAGAAGGCAAGATTGTGCGGCCTTGGCTAGGCGCGCGGACCTCCGCTGTCGATAGTGCGCTTGCGGCGACTCTTGGGCTAGACCGTGCGCGCGGCGCGATTGTGTCAGAAGTTTATCCTGACGGCCCCGCCGATAAGGCAGGACTGAAATCGCGCGACGTCGTACTCTCAATTGACGGCACGCAAATTAATGATGAAAGCGGGTTACGGTTTAAGCTCGCCACGCTTGAACTAGGCTCGCGCGCAAATGTCGAAATTATACGCAATGGGAAAACACGTACCCTATCGACACGTATCGAAGTACCAAAAGAAACGCCGGCCAGAGATGAGCGGTTTCTGGATGGCTATCACCCGCTTGACGGCGCGACAATTGTGAATATGTCGCCAGCTTTGGGAGAGGAAATTGGCGTTGACCCTTATGTGAAGGGGGTGATGATTTTAAGTCTTGCGCGCCGCAGCGCCTCTCGCAGTAACGGTCTGCGCCCCGCTGATCTCATCTTAGAGATGAACGGGAAAGAGATAACCTCAACACGTCAGCTTGAAACGCTTTTGGTGCGTCAGGAAAATGCGGAGGATTGGTCGTTGTCGATTGACCGCAATGGCAAGATTTATGACGTACCAATCCGCTATCTTCCCCGCGCCAATTAGGCCATAAAGAGGCATGGCCTCACTGTTTCAATCCGCGGGATTATCTGATAGCGCACCGCGCCCATTGGCAGACCGTTTGCGCCCAAAAAAACTTGCAGATGTTGTGGGGCAAGACCACCTGATTGGCGCTGATGGCCCACTTGGACGCATGCTCGCGAGTGGGCGTCTTGCCTCCATTATTTTGTGGGGCCCGCCCGGTGTAGGTAAGACAACAATTGCTCGCCTTTTGGCTAATAAAGCTGGGCTGGAGTTCGTTCAAATTTCAGCTGTCTTTTCTGGCGTGGCAGACCTTCGCAAAGTCTTTGACGCCGCCAAGGCCAGACGCGATATCGGGCAAGGCACATTGTTGTTTGTTGATGAAATCCACCGCTTTAATAAAGCGCAACAAGACGGTTTTTTGCCATTTGTCGAAGAAGGTATTGTGACACTTGTCGGGGCAACGACAGAAAACCCCAGTTTTGAGCTTAACAACGCGCTTCTCTCGCGCGCGCAAGTTATGGTTCTGAAAGCGCTTAGCTCCGCTGCAATGGATCAATTATTTACCCGCGCGGAAATCGAGCTTGGTCGCAAATTGCCTGTGACGGATGAGGGGCGAGCGGCCCTGATTGGCTTTGCGGATGGCGATGGGCGCTACGGTCTGAATTTAGCCGAAGAGATATTTGCGCTCTCTCCCAAAGCCGATTTTGACGGCCAAGATATTGCGAAACTTTTTCAAAAACGCGCACCTGCCTATGATAAAAATGCAGAGGAGCATTATAATCTCATTTCCGCTTTGCATAAATCCATTCGCGGCTCTGACCCAGACGCAGCGCTCTATTGGTTTGCGCGCATGATAAATGGCGGTGAAGATCCGCTCTATATTGCGCGGCGCTTGATACGTCTAGCAAGCGAAGATATTGGCTTGGCGGATCCACTGGCGCTGATGATCGCCAATGAAGCAATGCAAACATACCGCACACTCGGGCCTCCTGAAGGAGAGCTCGCGCTTGCACATGCGGTGGTGCATATGGCGAGCGCGCCTAAATCCAATGCGGTTTATGTGGCGTTCAAAGCCGCGATGATATCAGCTAAGAAAACAGGCAGCTTACCACCGCCTGCGCATATATTAAACGCGCCAACAAAACTTATGAAAGAACTGGGATACGGCGCGGGCTATGCCTACGATCACGACGCACCCGATGGGTTTTCTGGTCAAAATTATTTTCCCGACGACATGGCGCGCGAAATTTTTTACGCCCCAAAAGGCGAAGGTCGGGAAGCGGCGATAAAAGACAGACTCGCGCGCTGGTCAGAATTGCGAAAACAAAACCGTTAGCGCGAACTGAGGGGCTATCTAAAACGCATTTCTCCTTAAACGAATATTGACTTTGAAATCACACTAGTGAGACGGGAGGTCTATTTACAACCGTTAGTGTAGGGCATAGGTTAACGCGAATTAACATATGGCCTAGGGGGCCTAAGGAGGACATAATGGCATCTAATGATGACGAGTATAAACCCGTAGCTTTCTACAAAGCTGCGAGTAAGGGACGAAAACGTGGATTTGAAAAATTCACGGATGGGGATAAACACTATTTTGCTTTAATTGTAGATGGTAACGTAGCGATGATTTCGCAAGCTTACACGTCTATTGCAGGTCGCGATAATGGGGTAGAGTCCGTTAAGAAAAATATGAAAAATGAGAAGCGTTTTCGGTTCTCTCAAAATGCAGGCAAGCATGGATTTGGTTTGTTTGCGGGTAATGGCCAAGAGATTGCTATTAGCCCAAGCTATAAATCAAAAGCAGATGCTGAATATGCTGTTGGTCGTATGATGGGCAAAGTCACAGCCAAATCTGCTAAGGCGACTGCGGCTAAAAAAGCGGCGCCGAAAAAGACAACTCGTAAAAAAGCGGCTGCAAAAAAAGATGGTCGTGTCGAAAACTATCATCCGCTGGCTTTCTATAAAGAGCAAGGCACAGTCAAAAATGGCTTTGCAAGTTTCTCCAAAGACGGCGCGCATTACTTCACTTATTGTGAAGGTGGAAAAATCGCCTTGATTTCTGAAAGCTATACCTCAAAAGCGGGTCGCGATAATGGTATTGCATCTACGACAAAGAACATGAAGCTGAAAAGTCGATATGAGCATCACGTCCATAAGAACGGCAAACATTACTTCGACATTAACGCGGCTAACGGCCAAGAAGTTGCAACGTCAATCTGGTACAGTTCGAGCGCAGCGGCCATGGCGGCGGCAGCCTCGCTTCGCGGTGAGAAACCAAAAGCTAAGCCAGTAAAAGCAAAAAAAGCGCCCGTGAAACGCGGCAACCGCGAAGACAATTACCGGAGTTGTGCATTCTACGAAGCTCACGCCGTCAACAATGGTTTTAGCACTTTTGAGGATAATGGTGAGTATTTCTTCGCCTATTTTGAAAATAAAAAGCTCGTGTGGCGCTCAGAGTCATATCCTACAAAGAACGCACGCGACGTAGGTCAGGCGTCGGTTAAAAAGAACATGGGCGATGCATCCAAAATCAAAACAATCGACATGGCCAATGGTCATAGTTACCGTATTTTGAAAGCAGGCAATGGTAAAGAGATTGCGCGAACCTGCGTAATTATGCCTAAATCCGCCGCTCCTATCGCGGCAGCGGCACTCGCCACGGGTGCGCTTGCAGCCGCCAAGCCTACGCCAGCCGACAAAGATGACGATTACCTGCCGTGTAAAGAATATCACGGCCATAATGTAAATGACAAAGTCAATAACGTGGCCTTCTTCAAGCACAGCGATGGTCAGTTCTATTTCGCCATGTATGATGATGACGGCGACGTGCGTATCCGCTCCGAAGGTTTCCGTACAGCGGCACAGCGTGATGAAGAGCTTTCTGGAGTGCTCCGTCTAAAAGATAATCCGAAATATTATAAGCGCATTGAAAAAGGCGATTATTTTATGGACGTGCTCTATGATGAGACAGGCCGTGAAGTTGGTCGCTCTTGCCTTCGCAGAAAAGCGGCACCCGTTGTGGCGGCTGCGCCAATTGCTGCGGCGGCTGCGGCTATACCCGCTGCTGCTGTTGCGGCCAAAGCTGCGCCCGTTGCGGCGACTGCTCCTGTCGCTGCGGCAGCTACGGGCGGCGGATTTGGCTGGCTGAAATGGCTTTTACTTGGCCTGCTAGGGCTTCTCGCGCTGTTTTTACTCTCAAAATGCTTTGGCGGAAAAGCCGACGTGCCACCGGCGGCTGTTGTGCCGCCAAAAGCGGCCATGATATCCTGTTGGGACGGCTCAGAGGCTGAAAATCAAGCGGCATGTCCTGCCAAGATTGAGTGCTGGGATGGCAGCTTTGTCAAGATGCGTTCGGCTTGTCCTGTTGAGCCTGCGCCTGAGCCAGAGCCAGAGGTTGTCGTAACGCCAGAGCCTGCGCCCGTGCAAGCCGTTATGGGGTCAATCAACCGTATATGTGGCCCAAGCAATGTGACCCTCTTTGATGTGCCAAATTACACGCCAAAATCTGTGACCTACCTCGGATCTAATCCACAGTTTGGCGATAGCCACGGACTGACTCCTGCACAGTTCCACGCAAGACTCGCGGAACGCGCAAGCTTTGGCGGTAAAGACCGCGCCTTCCTTAACTATATGGCGCGGTCACTTGGTTATGGTTCGTTTAGAGATATGGATGCATCTATGTTCTCAAATGAGAAGCTGAGCAAAGGTGAAAAGGGTATGCTTGGATTTGCTCAGACGCACTCCCTGCAATACTCTAAGTTGGATGTATCAGGTCGTGACCTCGAAGCCTTCCGCGTCCGCGCCGCAAACGGCCAAGACGTTCACTTCATGAAGACCTGTGGTAACTTCATGTATGTCTGCCAATAGGCTCGCATTTCATAAATAGAAAAAGGTCCTCCGATGAGAGGGCCTTTTTTATGCGTGACATGAATTAAATTAAGTAAGAAGCTTTGGTAGGACGAAAGCAGAGAACGCGCCAACCGCCCAGACTGCAAAACCAAGATATAAAATCCAGCCGCCAAATCTGCGTAATCTTGCGCAGACCTTCGCTGCAGCAGGATCAACGGGGCAGGGCATATTACGTGTCAAATATCTCATCAACCAAGCTAAGCCCAACATGATGAGTGAGCCGCCAAAGACAAGCGGCTTACGCTCAGACAGCCATATAAGTTGGGGGACATTGGCCGTAAGGGATGACAACGCCGCGCCCATGCCCAGCGTGATCATGACGGCAGGTAAAGTGCAACACACCAGTGTAGACACAGACGTCAATAAGGCGACCGTCGGGGCGGCCGTTTCGCGAAAGGCGATCTTTGTCTTGGTAATGGGCGGCTTTGTAACCGGAGTTTGGGACATTAGCCCGCTTTGCGGGTGATGCCCGCCACATTATAGCCCGCATTAATTACAAGCTCCGTCAGTTCAGCATCGCTCATATTTGTGCCGTCTTTGAGCACAACGAACATAGATTTTGCGTCAATATCGACATAGGTCGCGGCCACTGCGCTGTGTTTCTTAAAGGTTTTATTGAGCGCAATTGAGCAGAAATCACAGACTAGGCCGTTCAGCCCAATTGTGATGTCGGCTGTGTTTTTTATTGTCGCAATTTCCTCGACGCTTTGATTGGCGAAAGCAGTGGGTGCCGCGAGGCTTACTGTCACAAGGGCCGTGGCTACAAAGAGTGATTTCATAATTGACATAATTGTCTCCTAAAATCTGTGCTATTAAAAGCGGTGAATATAATTGACCATAGGCTCGCCTCGGTCGTCAACGCCCAATTCCACAAGGCTCGGACCTTTGAAAAGACGTAAAACCGCCGTGGCGCCGAGCTTATCTGGTTGGAACTGGCCGTCGCTCTCGGGTTTGTGATGACCCTCAATCATGAACCATGTGTGCAGCGCGCCCGTACCTGCCACATAGGGGGCTATACCAAGCCGTCCGTGATAGGCTGTTTCATCGCCGTAACGTCCACGCTCCCAATGCTCAGCAGAGGCAGATATGAAATAGCGCCGTGTCTCCCAATCCGCGGACAAAGCTATAAATCCACCCGCGTCATCATCGCGTTTGAAAACAGAAGAGGTTTCATCTGTAATGAGTCCTGCGCTGACCATGCCGTAAATATTGGCTTGGCTGTCAGGCTTATTCCAGCGCTTAATCAGGCGGTTCACTTGCGCGCCTGTATAGACGAAGTCGCCTTCACGGTCATAAATCAGGCGCAGGCCGACACTGTGAAAACGGTCAGGCGTGTAATGCACATGCGCGCTGTTCATATCGACGTCATTGCGCAGCATGACCGTCCATCCGCTTGGGTAAGAGACAGGTCGCGCATTTGCGGGCAAAGCTGTCGTGCCAAAGGCAATAATCGCAGTCCATAATAGCAGAGTTTGACGCATACCCCCCTATGGTATAAGGGAAATGAGAATTCAACTCAAAAGTTTGTGAGAGACATATTTATGACAGACCGCAAAATGCGTCGCGATAATGCCAAAAGACGCCTCTCGCGTATCGAAGGTCAGGTGCGCGGCCTTCAAAAAATGATTGAAGACGACCGCTATTGCGTCGATATTCTCGTGCAAGTCAAAGCCGTGAGCGCGGCTTTGAAAAAGGTCGAAGGCGAGCTTTTAAAAGACCATGTCGATCACTGCCTTGCGGCCGCTATAGAGAGTGATGATGTGAACGAGCGCCAAATAAAAGTGGCTGAACTCGTCGATTTACTTGCTAAGAGATAGGCTTTTTAAGCTCCGTGCGTTGCGTCCGCGAGGCTTTTGACGAGCGCAATCGCCGCGTCATGTCCGTCTTTGTGGAACGCCTCAACAATGGCTGAGCCGACGACAACGCCGTCAGCGTCTTTCGCGACTTCTGCCGCGCGTTCGGGGGTTTTTACACCAAAACCGACAACGACGGGCAGGTTTGAGGCGGCACGCACAGCGGCGACTTGGTTTTTGATAGAGGCGTTTTTGGTGTCCCCAGTCGCAAAGGCCGCGCCCGTAATACCCGTCATAGACACGTAATAGACAAAGCCTTTCGTCCCCGCGACAACCTTGGGCAGGCGCGCGGCATCCGTAGTTGGCGTGGCGAGGCGGATCAGGGCGAGATTATGCGTCTCAAAAGCGGCGCGCAACTCGCTATCTTCTTCGGGCGGGAGGTCAACGATGATAGCGCCGTCTATGCCCGCCTCTCTCGCGCGCTTTGAAAATTCAGAATAGCCCATATGGTGCACAGGGTTGCAATACCCCATAATGATTAGCGGCGTGGTCGCGTTGGTTTTGCGAAATTCTGCCGCCATGTCGAGGACAGTGCTGAGCGTCGTGCCTGATTTTAAACTCCGCAGTCCCGCATCTTCAATCGTCGGGCCGTCCGCGGCAGGATCGGTAAAGGGCATACCCAGCTCGATGATATCGACCCCAGCTTCAGGCAGGGCATTGAGCAGTTTTTGGCTCGCCGCGCGGTCAGGATCACCGCCCATCATATAGCCGACAAAGGCTGTGGAGTTGAGTGAGGCAAGCGCTTTAAAGGTTTGGGTGATACGGTTTGTCATGTCCGCTATGTAAAAGAGCGCAGACGCGATGACCAGACGAAAATCAGAACAGTCGTGATTTAATCGATTACGGTGCGGCGAGCGCTTGGACAATCGGATAGTAACGTTCACAGGCCGCGCCATTAAACCGCGTCAGGAACACGATTTGACGATATTTATCACGGGCATGAACTGGGGCAGGTGGTTCATTCATCGCGCGGTCTGACCAAAGGGTAAGCCGTAGCGTCTGATTGCAGCCATAGCTGTCGCGGCGGCGAAAGCTTTGATTATCGGCACGCGAATCTTCGGCTTTCGCATGACGCCATCCTGCTTTCAGCAATTCGCCTTTATAACGGTCCATCGCAACATATTGATGTTTAATCGGATATTGCGCCAAAAGTTTTTCGCAGGTGAAAACCATAAACCCACCGTCATTTAACAGCCCTTTATTCACTTTGGCGCAGCCGTCAACAGGTCCCGTTTCGCGCAGGCGCGGTAGATCTAAAATTCCAGCGAGGATAAGGCCGCCACCCGCTTTTGCGAGTTGTTGTTGCCGATGGCGATAAGCCTCGGCCTTGCGGCGCTTATTAATCTCTTCACGCTTCCGCCGTTTAAACCAAGCAAGACGTTCCTCATGGCGTTTAGCATCATCAGGATTAAAATAAGGGATCAGAAGGCGTTCACTACGCGCACTGTTGACGTCAATCATACCGTGAATGCGGTAATGTTGCGCGTCAGGGATATCTAGCAGGACGCCAAAACTGAGAAAAGAGAGAATAACCCCGATAAACATAGGCGAGGCGTGACAGGATTAGGGGCGTGCCGCAAGTGCGATATGCGCAAAAATAAGCCCGACGCGCTAGGGGAAGAGCGCGTCGGGCGAAAGTCACTTATCAAGGGAGGGATAAGTGAAAAGGGAATTAGTTTTTCGTGACTTCTTCAGCCTTATCACCAACACTTTCAAGGTCCTTGCCAACACCTTCAACTGTGTGACACGCACTAGCGGTAAAGGCGAGCGCACAAATTACAAAAGCTGTGATACGTTTAGTCGTAGAATTTTTCATTTTATTCTCCTTATTACCCTGCATATACGCACCGCAAACAGCAGAGTTCCCAAAAAAATGTATTTTATCAATTTTTGAGGGCGTTATTAGCTTTATGTAAATGTCTGGCATTATTGAAACTTCTGCATATTTAACGCTGCGGCTACTGGCTAGGAATGGCTTCGTCCTCGGCAGGTGCCTTAATTTTTTCGTCAGCAGAAGAAGGCTGTTGAATAACTACGCTTCTCGCAGCGCGTTGATCCAGCATGCCTGGCATCGCGCCCGCGCGCAGGAGTTGTAACTCCATTTTCAAACGGGATATTTCTAGGTCGTACAACTTAGAACAATCGATTCGTTTTGGACGTTTGCCCATTGGTACTGATAGGCGACCATAAAAAGACAGAGACTCACGATCGAAAATATCATTTGAGCTAATCATACCCATATCAAATTTTGGACCGCCTGACGCAATTGCAGATTGACATGTAATTCCGCCTGACCCACGGACCATATCCTGCCCCGATGCTGAAGGCTGACTCGGCAAATTAAAACCATTTTGATTAAAAGAGCTAGACGTGCTTGGCAAAATTATGGGTGTGTTGATATCGCCAGGTAATTGTGCGCTTGCGCTTACTGTCGGCATAAAGATAAAAAGCATTATTCCTGTAATCTTAGAGCGTAAACTTTTCCGCATACTTCCCCCTTATAACTTGAGCCTGTGCCGTTCACACGTGGCAGAATTGAATTGCATACATAGATAGTCCGGGCGAATTCCCCAGAAAATGGAACCATGGCTGTAATTACCATTGTATTATTTGGGCCTAATTTAACCGACTTTTGCGAAATATAATTTGCCTCGAGCAGCTTCCAGTCGGATGTGTAAAGCGTTATGTCGTTGATTTGAGCGGTTTCATACGTATTTCGAATTTCGAACTGAACAAGAAAGACGTCTCCGAACGAGACAACTTTTTGGCTCATAGGTGCCACGCTCTGGGCTTGCACAGCAGATGCTGATGCAAGCCCAATAAAGGTTACAAACCCCGCAATATTCCGCTTTATGGCGCTGTACATCTGACGATTGTCACGAGTTCATAAGTGCCAGAGTCAAATGTTCCACTTGATTTTGTTGCTGACGCATTGATCGTCGCAACAGTTACCCCTAAGCCGAGTGGAGATACTGTAGAGCCAATAACGTCTGACAAGGAAGTTGCGCCTGTAAGCGTATAGTTAGTGTCAAAAGTTGTGTTCGTATCTGCAGACGCCGGCCCAGTTAAGAAAGCGGTCGGTGTGATGACTTCTAAGGTTGAAGCCGTGCCGTTTGTCGTCGCAGTGACTGTTCCTGGTAGGCCGCCCGTCTCTTGCGAAGATAGTGTTGTTTGATCTGCTGATTGGCCGAGTGTCCCGTCTGTGCCAATGATGAGGGCGCAGCTATCCAATACAATACCTGTGAATTTCACATTCTGATCTTCAGCGTTAGCTGATGATACTAATGCAAGGGATATTAGTGTTGCGGCACTTAATTTTTTCATGATTGTCATTTTATAGTCCTTTAATTGCTCCCAGATGGTTCTTATTACATATGCAATTAAAGGTAGTGTGACTACATATAGTTAATATTTGGTAGAATATTAAAAAACCCTATGAAGTAATAATCAGTTGCCCAAATCTGAAGGAAAATTTCCAAAATGTTCAGCGCGCCATCTTCTGACTGACAAAATTTGTAGACGTATCAAACGCGCCCTCAAGCTGTTTGGCTAGCACCATTAAATTGTGTCTACTTGGGCGGAGTTTCGTAAGTGTGATGCAGAGGCTTAATAAGAATTATGTCTAGTTTAAACGAAAACTCAGTTTTGAACTGCAAATATGCCTTTATATTCGCGCCATAAGAGCATGCCGAAATTTTTTCACTTGTCGCATATGAGTTTCAACTATGCCAATGCTTGCACGATGTTGTAAGCGCTAAATTTTCTCGCACTCGAGTTGCCGGGACTTTGAGAAACTAAAAATGGGCGAGAATTGCATCGGAAAATTGCCATCATCCGAGTCCATTTTATCAATTTCACTGAAAACCAAAAATAATTTTTCGATACATCCGTTTTCATTAAGCTTTGCGTACCAGAATTTTTCTGGGTCATCGTATTTTGCTTTCCAATCCAGGTCTTTAAACAAGGCTTGTGTTTCCAAACCTAGATTGAGGCCAATTTTCCCCGCTTCATCTAGGTTAGGTATAGTTATCGATTTGAACTTAAAACATAGGCGATGATATTGCGTACTAGGGAAATCAGCATCGTCTTCGCACTCTATTTCTGCAGCGTTACTTGTAAAAAACTCTGATTGAGAAAGTGTGTTAAAGATATCGGGGTTTGTAACAGTTTTGGGACCGCAGGCGGTGAGGCCTACTGAGAGCAAAATCACTGAAATAACGGAAAAATTTTTAGGCCTCATAACATCCACATCATAAAGATTTAAGTATAGGTGCGAATGCAAATTTATGCAACCAGCGCTAGTAAGCCTTCGTATTCACACCGTCGGTTCCCTTGGAGATATTTTCACCTAATGCCTCTGCGATTTGGAAGACGTCTTTGTCACCGCGGCCGCACATGTTCATAATGACTATGCCGTCATTGTCGTATTCTTGGGCCGTCTCGATGGTGCGGTGAATAGCGTGAGACGGCTCTAGCGCGGGGAGAATGCCTTCGAGGCGGGAGACGAGTTGGAACGCTTCGAGCGCCTCCGAATCTGTAGCGCTGACATATTCCGCGCGGCCTATGTCGTGCAGGTAAGCATGCTCTGGCCCAATACCGGGATAGTCTAACCCTGCGGATATGGAATGGGCGTCTTTGATTTGCCCGTCATCGTCTTGGAGAAGATATGTGCGGTTACCGTGCAGCACACCGGGTGTGCCCCCTGTGAGGCTCGCCGCGTGAAGCCCTGTGTCCACGCCTCGCCCGGCCGCTTCGACGCCAATCAAGCGCACCTCTTTTTCAGGCACAAATTCATGAAACAATCCCATTGCATTTGATCCACCGCCAATGCAGGCGATGACGGCATTGGGCAGGCGGCCTTCGCGTTCTAGGATCTGCGCTTTCGCTTCACGACCAATAATGGCTTGGAAATCGCGTACCATGGCGGGATAAGGATGCGGCCCAGCGACCGTGCCGATGCAGTAAAACGTATCGCCGACATTCGTCACCCAATCGCGCAGTGCTTCATTCATCGCGTCTTTTAGAGTGGCCGTACCGCTCGTCACAGAACGCACTTCCGCGCCGAGCAAACGCATACGAAAGACATTGGGTTTTTGGCGCACAATATCTGTCGCGCCCATAAAAACGATGCACTCTAGGCCAAAGCGCGCGGCAACAGTAGCTGTGGCCACGCCATGCTGCCCCGCACCTGTTTCGGCAATAATGCGCTTTTTGCCCATGCGCTTAGCGAGCAGGATTTGACCCATGCAATTATTAATCTTATGCGCGCCTGTGTGGTTGAGTTCATCGCGTTTGAAATAAACCTTGGCCGCTTTGCCTGTCGGGGACGTTTCGCGCGCGTGATCGGTCAGACGTTCGGCGAAATAGAGCGGTGAAGGGCGACCGACATAATGCGCGAAAAATTCATCAAGTTCGGAGAGGAAGGCGGGGTCTGCTTTCGCGTCCTCATAGGCAGCTTCCAACTCAAGGATAGGCGGCAT
>CALLME010000197.1 GCA_938007945.1 uncultured Caulobacterales bacterium | reverse complement strand
AGAAAGCGGACGCGCGCCGTAGCGTTTGTCATAGCCTTTCTTGGCGAGCCATTTATTAGCCCCTTTAGACAGTTCAAACTCAATTTTGCGTTCCGTAAGTTGCGCTTCAAGCTGTATAACGAACTTATCGACAACGCGGGCAATATCGTCTTCGGATAGCGGCGCGAAATGCACCACCGCATCAAGACGATTGCGGAACTCTGGCGTAAATAGGCGCTGAATAGCGTTATCCGCTTCGTCTGTTTTTAAGCCGCGACCAAAGCCGATTTCAGCGCGCGCTGCATCTGCCGCGCCCGCATTTGTCGTCATGATGATGATGACATTACGGAAATCAATCGTGCGACCATTTGTGTCTGTCAGCGTCCCATTATCCATCATCTGCAAAAGGATGTTGTAGATATCAGGGTGCGCTTTTTCGATCTCGTCGAGCAAAAGCACACAGTGTGGGTTCTGGCTGACTTGATCCGTCAAAAGACCGCCTTGGTCGTAGCCGACATAGCCTGGAGGGGCGCCAATCAAGCGCGAAACCGTATGGCGTTCCATATATTCAGACATATCAAAGCGCAGAAGCTCTAGCCCTTGCGTCAGCGCAAGTTGTTTAGCAACTTCTGTCTTACCCACACCTGTCGGGCCCGCAAAGAGGTAGCTGCCGATAGGTTTGTTTGGTTCTCGCAGACCTGCTCGGGCGAGTTTCACAGCCGCTGCCGTCTGCTCAATCGCTTTGTCTTGCCCAAACACCATGCGTTTCAAATCAGCTTCGAGCGATTTGAGCGCCTTTTCATCATCACGCGAGATTGACTTAGGCGGAATGCGCGCAATTTTGGAAATGACGAGTTCAATCTCTTCAATACCGATTTTTTTCTTGCGCTTTTTCTCTTCCACCAAACGCGTACGCGCGCCAGCTTCATCAATGACGTCAATAGCCTTGTCAGGCAATTTGCGGTCGGTCACGTGACGCACAGAGAGGTCCACCGCGCCTTGAATGGCTTCGTCTGTGTATTTGACCTTATGAAATTCCTCGAAATAGGACTTGAGGCCCTGCAAGATTTTCACTGCGTCTTCGGGTGACGGCTCCGATACATCAACTTTATTAAAACGGCGCGCGAGCGCACGGTCTTTCTCAAAGTGTTGGCGATATTCTTTATAAGTCGTGCTGCCCATACAGCGCAGCTTGCCGCTTTGCAGCGCAGGTTTCAAAAGGTTGGACGCGTCCATCGCGCCGCCAGACGTCGCGCCAGCGCCAATAATGGTATGAATTTCATCAATGAAGAGCACCGCATGCGGCAGCTCTTGAAGGCGCTCGACAACGGCTTTGAGGCGTTCCTCGAAATCGCCGCGGTAGCGCGTGCCCGCGAGGAGTGCGCCCATATCGAGCGAATAAATCGTCGCATCCGCCAGCACGTCAGGCACGTCATTATTGACGATACGGCGGGCTATACCTTCGGCAATAGCCGTCTTACCAACGCCAGGATCACCCACGAGGAGTGGGTTGTTTTTACGGCGGCGCGAGAGCACCATAATGCAGCGTTCAACCTCATTATCGCGACCAATTAGCGGATCGATATCACCTTCGACAGCCTTTTTATTGAGGTCGACGCAATATTCTTCAAGTGGGTCTTTCTTCGCCTCACCTGCGGGGCCGTCAGCCTGCTCGCCCGCGCCAGTAACCGGTTTAGACACGCTGTTCTCACCGTTTTTGGCGATGCCATGGCTAATATAATTCACGGCGTCATAGCGCGTCATATCCCGCTCTTGCAGGAAGTAAACGGCGTGCGACTCGCGCTCCGCAAACAGAGCGACTAGAGCATTTGCACCCGTCACCTCTTCGCGACCAGAGCTTTGGACGTGAATGACCGCGCGTTGGATAACGCGGTGAAAACCAGCGGTCGGGCGGGCTTCTTCGAATTCTTCTACGATAAGACTTGCGAGATCTTCATTCAGATATTGCTCCACATCGGCGCGCAGAGCTTGGATGTCGACGTCACAAGCCTTAATCACAGACTGCGCATCAGCGTCGTCGAGCAAAGCAAAAAGAAGGTGCTCCAATGTCGCAAGCTCGTGCTTACGGTCCGTCGCCGTTGTCAGCGCGCGGTGAATTGTTTCTTCCAAAACAGGTGAAAATGAAGCCATCTCGTTTCCTACTCTAACTCACGGCCCAAGGATGTGGGCGAGAGCTTAATTTGGGGAGGGTTAGGTCCCTTTTCAACCCACCGCTTGCCTGCGGACTGCAATTGCCAAATTACGCTGTTTCAAGCGTGCATTGCATTTACGCCTCTGAGCAATTCACGCTTTTTCAAGCGTGCATTGCAGGGGATGCTGCGCGCGCTTTGCGGCATTCATCACCTGGCTGACTTTGGTTTCAGCCACTTCAAATGTAAAGACACCGCACATCCCAATCCCGTTTTTGTGAACAGACAGCATAATCGTCGTCGCCTCATCCGCAGATTTGTTGAAAATCTTCATAAGGATTGAGACAACAAATTCCATTGGTGTGTAGTCGTCATTCATCAGCAATACACGGTACATAGACGGCTTTTTCGTCTTAGGACGTGTTTTGGTGACGACGCCGCGCTCCGTATTTGCGTCGCTATCATCGTCCTCGCCGCTTGCCATAGTTATTACAGGCGCGCGAAATGCGAGGCGTCGATAATCTGAATCGTTTTGTCGTTTCATGTCTTAAAGCTAAGAAGTCTTTAGGCCATTGAAAAGGGGTAACAGCGCGCAAATAGCCGCACGACACGCAATTTATGTGCATAGAGCCTTAAGCGACGTCACGTGCGCGACAAAACCTCCGTGAAAACATGAAATGTCTTAACGGGTGTTAACCATAAGGTAAGACCCATTGCGCTATGCCGTGTGCATGAGTGTTTTTCGCGCTATATCTCGCTTTTTCGCCCTATTTTTCACGACTCTCGTGATACTGAGCGCGTCGACATTTGCGGCGATGCCAACGGTTGAGGCGAGCGCAGTGAAGCCTCTCCCCAAGGTCGAGGGACGATATGGCTCAATTGTTGTAGATGCCGATAGTCTTGATATCGTTCACGCACGTCAAATTGACAAAGAGCGCTATCCCGCCTCCCTTACCAAACTCATGACGCTTTATCTCACATTTGATGCCCTAGATGACGGACGGCTAACCCTTGGTCAGAAACTGCCTATCTCGCGCAAAGCGCAGAGTACACCTCCTGGAAAGCTCGGTGTAAAACAAGGGCAATTCATCACGGTCGATCACGCTATTCAAGCCCTCGCAGTGAAGAGCGCCAATGACATCGCCGTCGTGCTAGCCGAAGCGATTGGCGGTACGGAAGCGAATTTCGCGGAGATGATGACCGCCCGCGCGCACAGCCTGGGTATGGCGAAGACGCAATTTGCAAATGCGCACGGCCTGCCTAACCCTCTCCAAGTCACCACAGCGCGAGATATGGCGAAACTGGCCATCGCGCATCTCAATAATCACCGTCGCTATTACCATTATTTCGGACAGAAGAAATTTCGCTATAAAGGCAAGACGTATAACAACACGAACGGCTTGCTGAACGGCGTTGACGGGGTAGACGGATTTAAGACGGGCTATACGCGCGCCTCAGGATATAACCTTGTTATCTCCGCCGAACGCGACAGGCGTCGCCTCATTGCTGTGGTGTTAGGCGGCGCAACTAAGAACTCTCGCAATTCACATATGGAAGATTTAATCGAACGCAGTTTTGAGACCATGGGCGTTAAGTCTAATGTCAAATTACCGCCTGTGCAGGTCGCATCGACCAAGCCAATAAAAGCCAAGCGGAAAGTTGTGCACGAACCCCTGCGTAAAAAAGCCGAAGCGGCCACCCCCGCCACGACTGCTGTGCGATTACGCGGGCGCGGGGCGGCGCCTGTGACAATCGTCACGAAAGGTCAGCCCCTCACCGTGCAATCCGCAGAACTGGATAATGCGTGGTCGATACAACTTGGCGCATTTGGAACTGAATTAGCCGCCCAATCACAGCTTAACGGTGTCAAAGTGATGGTCGGCCCACATACACGGCCCGTTATTACGCCCATTCCACATCAAGGCCGTACACTCTACCGCGCACGTTTCACGCAGCTCAGTTTTGCGGACGCGCATAAGCATTGCCGCGCGCTTAGCTCGCTTAAAACGGGATGCGTGGTGATTTCGCCAAGCGGGCGTTAATTCTCTAATTCACGCCCTTTGCGTAGGGCATGCCGTTAAAAATCGGATCAAGATACTTATCTTTATTACCCGCTTCCCAGCCAGTCACGTTCTTGATGCAGAAAACGGCCATCTCGGGCGCTTTTCCTGACCGCTTCGCCGCAGCTTCCTTACGCTCATAAGCACGCAAATCACTCATAGAGCTCGCACGGCCTTGGGCGCATTCCATGACGACTTCGCGCGGTGTAGTGTCACGTACTTGTGAAAATTCGGAACGGTTATAAGCCTTATAAGCGACATTGACGCTCGTACCATTAAGATATTTGACAAAGGTCATACGGCGGTATTCTGGATTATCCGACGGCCCCGTTTCGATTAGCAGAGTCGGGCTTCTGTCGCCAAATTGCGCCTGTGCAACTGGTACAGATACACCCAAAACTGCTATTGCAGCTGCGACTTTAACAAGATTTTTGACCCACATAATGACCTCCACACAGATTATTCTGTTTGATTTATAACATGATTAATACAATTCCAATGCCAATTCACCTGCGAGTTGCAGTCTATCTGCACAAACTCCTGCTCTGCCCTAATTATGACGAGACTGTGGCAGGCAGAGGGAGAGTAGAAATAGTCTCCCATAACAAAAAAAACCCAGCTTTCGCTGGGCTTTTGTACAATATCGCTTATGCGGCTTTGAGCTCTCGCTCATGCAAGCCTTCGCGTATTTCTTCAATAATCTTAGCATTGAATGCCTCGAGATCATCTGGCGAACGACTTGTGATAATGCCATTGCTGATAGCCACTTCCTGATCTACGTAATTCGCACCTGCTTTAATCAGGTCATCCTTAATTGTCGGGTAGGCCGTCATTTCGCGGTCTTTTACAATGCCCGCGCTAATCAAGACCCATGGGCCGTGACAGATTGAGGCGATGATTTTGCCTTCTGCCGCAAATTCACGGACCAAATTCGTGACTTTTTTCTCTGCGCGAAGTGTATCGGGATTTGCCAGTCCGCCTGGAATGATAAGAGCATTATAATCGCCCACATTCACGTCCTCAATTGTCATGTCTGGTGTAATCGTGCGACTGTCGCCTTCACCGGCGGAAATCTCGTCTTTATCGAGTGACGCGAGGTGTACGGTTGCACCGTTTTCCATCAGCGTTTCGCGAGGTGAGAACAGCTCGTCTTCTTGAAAGCCATTAGTGGCAATGATTAGTACGTTTGAATTTTTAATCTGTGTCATAGTTGTCTCCGTAGATAGTCTGGAAACCGCGGAACAAGCCGTGAAGCTAATCCTATTATTATCGCGATGCCGTCTTGCAGGCGTCTTACAATATCAATGGGTGAACGCGTTAATCGTTCCAAAATAACCCCGTAAAACTTAGGATAATTCGCCCTTAAGCGCCTCTATGAGACGCGCCATGTCGGTCTCGCTTGTGTAAAGATGCGGCGTCACACGCAGGGCTGGCCCGCGCGCTGAAACATATATGTTTCTTTCCGCAAGGCGCTCAAGTAGACCCTTTGGCAACCCGCCCGTGCGGCGCAATCCGAGATAGTGTGGCGCGCGGATTTTCGCGGCTTGCAGGCCGAGCGGAGCGAGCTCCGTTGCGATGATATCCGTTTTTTCCTGTAGCGTTTCCGCTATATTTTCCACCCTCCACTCTAGTATTTGACGCAATGCCGCTGATGCCCCACGCATTTGGGCGGGATTAGACTTCTCGCCCATATCAAAGCGCACGGCACCCGGCTGGTAATCCTCGCGGTAATTTGTTAGCCCGCCAAAATCTTCACTCCCCGCGCGGTTAATCCAATTTTCTTCAAGCGGGCGGGCGCTATGCCATTTTGGATCCACATATAAAAAGCCGCAGCTATAGGGCCCAAGCAGCCATTTATAAGTTGCGGCCACCGCAAAATCTGGTCTCACATCAGATGCGTCAAAAGGCTGCGCGCCAAGCGATTGCGTGAGGTCAAGCACGAGTGCGCCACCGACTTTTTCGAGCGCGGCGCGAATTTTTATGAGGTCTATCGTCGCGCCCGTCGACCAATGGGTTTGCGGCACGGCGACAATGGCGGTGTCAGCGTCCATTGTTTCAAGAACAACACGCGTCCAGTCGTCATCCTCAGGCGTCGGCAAAATCCGAACATGCGCACCAACGTCTGCCGCTCTCACTTGCCACGGATAAATATGGCTTGGAAACTGGTCTTGCAGCACGAGGATGTTTTGCCCCGTTTTGAGAGGCAACGCATTCGCTGCCGTTTGCAGGCCGTAACTCGCCGACGGCACAATCGCGATATTTTCTGGCGTCGTGCCAAAAACGTCCGCTGCAAGCCCGCGCGCTGTAGATACATCATCAAAAAACTGATGCGCTTTGTAATCCCAAGGCGCTACTTTCTCCGCAATGCCGCTTTCCATCGCCGCGACAACAGACTGCATAAGCGGCGACATGTAAGCCGTGTTCAGATAGGCGTGGCTCTCTGGGATAGAAAACAAATGGCGTTGATTAGGAATTATCATGCAGTGAGCATAAACGCCCTTCGCCGATTTTAAAGCAAATTCGCCTGTGTCTCGTCGCGGTGCTTTTTGAGATATTTCATAAACGGTGTCCCGCCTGTCCCGACCTCTGTATCATTGCCAGTCGCGGCCTTTTGCTGTTTATTGATATAGCTTGCGGCGTATTCGAGGTGGCGCGAACGGAAATCCGCGACGGCTTGAACATTGGCGTTATAGGCCGCCGTCAGACCCGTATGGCCCGCTTGGCTGACAAAGGCGCGCAGTTGGCTTGTCGCGCGCACATCGTCGATAAAAGCGCGGTGGCTCGGCGGGCGGTAAATGTGAAGCTGATCAAGAAATTCTTTAAGCGGGTCGGCCGCGTGACCAATGCCCAAAAGCGCGTCCATGCTCGGCACGATAGAGCTTTGCGAGCCTGTCTGCCCGCGAAACGCCTGTGCCTCACTGCCGTAGCGCTCCACGCCTTCATAAATGATGCCATGCGGCAGAGCGGGATTGTCTTTCCAGCCGTGGATATAAGGCCGCACGCGTTCGAAATAGACGTAAGGGTCGCAGCGCTCTGGCATGCGGTCAAAAATCGCTTTCAGGTCATGCCAGACTTTCGCCATCTCCTCTAGATGGCTTTGCACCACCTCTTTATCACCCGCCTCAACGGCGTCACAAAGGGGTCCCATAAGCGCGAGCGCCGCCCCTGCCCGCGCTTCAATCGCGACATGCACAAGCACAAACCAATTCTCGTCTTGCCCGCCTATAAAATTTTGAATCATATAGATATTAGACAAATCAATCGGCCCGTCAGCGTCGAGTTTCGCCCAGTTATCGAGTACATAGCCGCTATAAGGTAGAAGCGGTTGCTGTCCGAGCTTATCCGCCAAAGCGACCATAGGCACGGCGAGGCATGACGGCAAAACTTTAGGCGCGGCGGATTCGCCCCAGACATAAGATTGCACCATAAAAGAATAATGCACCATGGCGCGGCGCGCTTGCGCATCCGTCAGCGCGTCAATTTCTGTAATGTCAATCTCAGGCAAATTGGCCGTGAGATAGGCGCGTACGCGACCCGTCGGCAAAATTTGCGGCAAGCGCATGGCGATCTCGCCCGCTCGTGCTAAATCCCCTATTAGCGTGACAGCGCTCGCATCATGGCGACATAAAAAGCCGCGCTCAGAAGACATGTCATAATGTTCAAGCGGTTGAATCGACATAGATCACTCCAAATTGCAAATATTTATCTTTTTACGCAATTATAGCTTAATCATACCTGCACATCCTTGCTTTTGCCGCGCCATATGTATTAATCATGCAATATATGACAAATATTGACCCTATCAACGCACATATATTGCAAGAGCTTGAGACGGATGGACGTGTCAGCAATACGGATTTGGCGGCGCGAGTCGGTCTGTCACCTTCGGCCTGCCTGAGGCGTGTGCAGGAGCTAGAGCGCCAAGGTGTTATTACAGGCTACCGCGCTGTCATTGACCGCAAGAAACTCGGTGGGCACGTCACCATATTCGTCATGGTGGGGCTGAACGGGCATCTTAAAAAAGACGCCCAAGCCTTTGAGCGCGCCATGGCTAATGCGTCTGAGGTGCGCGAAGTCCATAATATCACGGGCTCTGTGGAGTATCTGCTACGTGTCGAAGTCAGCGATCTCGATAGTTATAAAGAGTTTCACGCCAACACACTCGGCGTCGTGCCGCAAGTCAGCAGCATCACCAGCTATATCACCCTCGCCTCGCCGAAAGATTTGCGGGCTTAAAATAGGCCGAGATTAAGCCTCACCACCCCCAAATCGTTCCGCCCACGACGCGATATCCTCATCTTCGATTTTTGTGAACAACACATCTGGTGCGGAAATCTCCATGCCGAGTGGGAGTGCTGAAGTGGCTTCTTCTGCGGAACGGAAATTCCACGTGCGGAACTGTTCTGGTATGTTCATCGCGCTAAGAATTTTAGCCGCCGCATCTGGGATGATAGGTTGGGCGATAACACCAAAAAGCGCCACCAAGTTTAAACCTACGCGCGTACCCACAGCGGCTTGGTCGATATCCGTTTTATAATGCGTCCACGGCGCGGCTTGGGTGAGATATTCATTACCGGCGGCCCAAATCGCGCGTGTCTCCGCCATGGCTTTGCGAAACTCGCGCGCCTCGTAATGCGCAACGAGCGCCTCTAATCGCGTATCCAACTCTTTAATGAGCCAGGCTTCGGCCTCGCCGTATTCGCCGCCTTCAGGCACTTTGCCGTCAAATTTCCCGACCGCATATTTCGTGATGCGGTTGACAAAATTACCGAGCACATTGGCGAGATCAGAATTAATACTCGCTTGAAATTCTTCCCAAGTAAAAGCCGCGTCGCTGCTCTCTGGCGCATTGGCCATGAGGTGCCAGCGCCAATAATCAGACGGGGCAATATCAATCGCTTGGTCCATAAACACGCCGCGCTTCTGGCTTGTGCTGAACTTGCCGCCATACCATGTCACCCAGTTGAAAGCCTTGAGCTGGTCAACAAGCTTCCACGGCTCGCCGCTGCCAATAATCGTCGTCGGGAAAGAGAGCGTGTGAAAGGCGACATTGTCTTTACCCATAAACTGCACATATTGCACATCGTCCGCGCCCTTATCTGTGCGCCACCACGACTCCCAATTGCCGCCTGTTTCTACCGCCCAATTTTGTGTCGCCGCGATATATTCTATCGGCGCGTCAAACCAGACGTAAAAGACTTTGCCCTCAAATCCATCACGCACAGAACCGTCAGGATTTGTCACAGGAATACCCCAACTGAGGTCACGCGTAATGGCGCGGTCACGCAAGCCTTCGTCCAGCCATTTCATCGCAATTGATTTCGCAAGCGGCGGCCAGCCTGTGGCGGCCTCAACCCATTCGCGCAGCTTCGGCGCCATATCGGACTGCTTTAAATAGAGATGGTTTGTTTCGCGAATTTCGACGTCCTTGCTCCCCGAAACAGCGGAGTAAGGGTCAATTAAATCGATGGGGTCGAGCAGTTTTCCGCAATTGTCACATTGATCGCCACGCGCGGCTTCAAAGGCGCAATTCGGGCATGTGCCTTCGACGTATCTGTCAGGCAGATAACGGCCGTCGGCATTGGAATACACCTGCTTTGATGTGCGCTCTTCTATGAGGCCGTTCGTCTCAAGCACATGCGCGAAATGCTGCGTGAGCGCGTGGTTACTTGGTGCGGAGGAGCGGCCGAAATAATCATAAGAGAGTTTGAAATTATCGCCCGCCTCTTTTTGAGCCGTGTGCATTTTTTCGCAATAATCCGCGACCTCAAGCCCGGCCTCTTGTGCGGCGAGCTCAGCCGGAGTGCCGTGCTCATCCGTCGCGCAGATATAAAGCACGTCATGGCCGAGCAGCCGCATAGCGCGCGCATATACATCCGCTGGCAACATAGAGCCCGCCAAATTCCCAAGGTGCTTAACCCCGTTAATATATGGCAAGGCAGAGGTGATTAAAATGCGCGACATGGGTGCTCCGAAACTATTGAGAGCGTTCTAGCGCGCGCAGGTGAAATCGCAAGGGGGAAGAAAAGCGAGGCAAAGCCGCTCTTTCTTACTGACTATGCGATATCGTCCCTTTCTGCTATACTCCCCTCAGAGCGCAAAAGCGCCGCAATATAAGGGGAGTGCAAGATGCCGAAAATTTTTAACACAAGCTGGCTCGCTGTTATTCTTGCGACCATTGTTTTTTACATGATTGGTTTTGCCGTTTACGGATTCTTGTTTGCTGATGTTTGGCTCGCCGCTTCTGGCATGACAGAAGCTGAGATTGAGGCCATGGCACAGGCGCAAGGCGCGATGATGTTTGTTTGGGGTATTTTAATTACGATTGCCCAAGCGCTTGGCTTGCTATGGATCATTAATCTTGCGAGCGCGAACCGTCTCTCGACATGCCTATCTATTGCATTTTGGCTGTTCGCCATGATTGCCGCGCCCCTGCTCGCCTATGCTTGTCTTTACGGCGGCTATAGCTTGTCAGGCATTCTCGTCGATTACGCACACATTTTAGTCGGCTATCTCGCTATGGCCGCGATTTATGCAATGTTTCGGGGCAAAGACGCGATTAACGCAAAGACTTAGGTGGCGCGCAGTGTTTTAAAATTTGGGCTGTTCTTTATCGGGGCGGCTGCCATTCTTATCGGGGCCATGTTCGTCACACTCGGCGTCAAAACGACCGCGAGCGTGTTCAACGCACTCCTGAGCCTCATCCATGACGGCGGGGTGATGAACGGCGTCGACAATGCCAATGCCGATAGCGAGCTGCGGTTTTACTCCGTCATATTCATCGGCTTTGGCATCGTTATGGTGCAAACGGCGCAAAATCTGTCGCGCCATATGAGCCGTGTGCCGTTTCTTCTGCTGCTATTTTTTGGCGGCGGTGTGGCGCGGTTGATAAGCTATATCATGGTCGGGACACCGCATAGCTTGTTTATTCTCTTGATGGCGGTGGAGTTAGTTATGCCAGTGGTGCTGGGGTTTTGTTATTTGCGGATTAGGCAAGGTTGAGCAGCTAGATTTTGACATACCTATCGCAAAAGAATTCAACCTCACGCTCAATAGATGCGATAATTTTTTTCCTATTCAAAATATCTTTTGCGATACCTGACGGGGAAAAAGTCAATTCCACAAACTGGATACTATCTTTATCAGTCATAATTAATTTTGAACCTTGAAGTTCATCGTCTTCCATCCGCTGTATGGCGTCAAACAATGTCGTATTAGTCAACTCTGGCACGTAAGGCCATTTAGCAAAAATATGAACATGATCGTGCTTACCAGACTTATCATCGGATGAGTCATGGAAGTTTTTCAAAAATCGCTCTACCCTCTTATAGGGTGTTTTAACTTTGTCCGAGAGGTCATGCCGCATAGATATGCGAAGACAGCGCTGATCAATTTCAAGAACAATATTTAAGGGATAATCAATACCGTCTATATCGTAGCTAGCAGTTAAATCGCCAGACTTCTTAAGCGCATTAACATCGTGCTTAAGCCGTTTTTCTGTAGAATTTTTCATCCCTTTTTCTAGACGTATTGTCACTGAACGCTTTAGGCGTTTTGAAATAATGATGGCAAGTTCAGCCGACTCTTGATGCCAATCAGATACAGTATTTTCATAAGACTCTATATCTGGTGTGCCTCGAACTTTTAAATCATTAACAAAATCCGACCAGCCTTGGTTCATAGCTGTGAATCCAGCAACACCTGATTTGGGGTCGTTTAAAAAAGCCCTGAATTCCTGCAATATTTTTTCCTCAAGAGGGCTATTTAGTTTTCCCTCCAAAAGAAGTCGCTCAACACTGTGGGCAATAAATTTCCATGACCAGTGATAATATGGGATTTTTTTGAGCTTTTTGTCTGTGCTTAACAGACGTAATGGTGGACGGTCTGGATAAGCGCACATTTCATTGGAAATTGTTATAAGTGCATCGCACTTATGCTCGGCAACACGACGTAAATACCGCTCTAACTGATTTTGGTCTAAATCAGATTGATTGATTTTGACCTCGATTGCTGCTTTCCATTCATCCTTTCGGGAATGTACAATCAAACCGTCTGGAATGTCTTTCTCAGAGTATCGTCCGCCAAATTTGGGATGAACTGTGACAAAAAAAGAATCTCCTCTTTTCGTAACGCGCCTCCCCGTCGTGCCAAGTAATACAGCACGAAAATCAGGTACTAATTCCATAGTTGCTAAAAGGATTGAGGTTGCTCGGTCTTCGTCAGATTTTACTGTTGGAAATAATCGAACAGACTCACCATATGCAAACTTATCAACCATAGATACCTCCCAAGCAAAAAGGTAACTTAGTTTGAAAATTACGCAACAAAAAACCCGCCTCAACGAGACGGGCTTTCTCTAATTAAAATGTAAAGCGAACTACGCGTCTTCAGCGACCGCCGTTTCAGCGTTGCGGGCGTGATCACTTGCGCCTTTTGCGCTCTCGTCACGGTCAACGAATTCGATGACAGCCATTGGTGCGTTGTCGCCATAGCGGAAGCCTGCTTTCATGATGCGGATATAGCCCCCTGGACGATCCGCGTAACGCGGGCCGAGGACGTCAAAGAGCTTCTTGCCCATTTCTTTATCGCGGATGCGGGAAATGGCGAGGCGGCGTGAGTTCAAATCACCCTTTTTCGCAAGCGTAACAAGCTTCTCCACAATTGGGCGAAGCTCTTTGGCTTTTGGAAGCGTTGTTACGATTTGCTCGTGCTCAATCAGGCTAGAGGCCATATTTGCGAACATCGCCTTACGGTGCGACGCTGTGCGGTTGAGTTTACGATGGGCCAACTTATGACGCATGGCTTTATCCTTTAATCTTTCAATTCGACCT
>CALLME010000196.1 GCA_938007945.1 uncultured Caulobacterales bacterium | reverse complement strand
CCGCCGCGATAGGAGAAGGGGAATTTGTAAATCGCGCCCGCTTTGAGCTTTTTCAAAAGGCCGTCATTTATCTCTGTCTCGGCATTGAGGCGGTATGTAAGCCTAATTGGGTGGTCGAGAAAGGTCTCAATATCGACTTCGTCGTCAAGTTTCGTCGGGGCTTTGAAACTGGATTCAACTTCTGGGATTTCCTCGCCGTCGCGATTAATTGGGATAAGCTCATCACGCGTCACCCACAGCCCTTCTGTGTTCACATAGCCGCTCGCCGTGCCGCCATAAGGAATAATTGTGCGCCCATCCCGCGCGAGCGTTGCCAGAGTGCAAGGCTTCATATTGGCGTCAAAGACTTCCGTCTCCACCCGGCCATAGACTTTAGAGCGGTCCACCTTGTGGATAGCGACTTTAAAGGCCTCATTGCCAAATATGAATTCGAGTTTACGGGGCATATTTCCTCACTCACACAATTTCTCTACCAGTCCTAACGTCTGCGTGAAAGCCTTTTGGCCTTCATATTCGGGGCGGCAGGAGACGCCCTTATCGTCAATATAGGCATGAGCGGGGGGTTTGCCTTGGCCATCATGTACGGAGGTGTAGGCGAGGCTGTGGCGGTCAAGCCATGTTTCGATTTTGGCTTTCATTTCGTCGCGGTCTTGGCCCGATAGGTCAGCCATGCGCGAAGTCAGGATGATAATATCGGCATAGTCATTGATCTCGCGTGTAAACTCGACCGCGCCGTCAATGGGCGGGCCTATCTCTGTGCGCTTGCCGGATTTCACGCGCAGCGCGAGCACACCGTCGAGATCGATACAGACCTTGGCGCGGCCCGTGCGCTTGAACTTGCGATCTTTTGCGGCGATTGAAATTTTGCTCATGCGCCCACGGGTGAGTAGCTCACTCATGGCAGGGTCGCTTTTGTCAATGCGCGGCGGGGGCGGGCCGCCTCTCGCCTCAAGCATCACGTCAATCGCATTATGCCCCGTCAACCACGGATTATCGAGCCAATCATCTCCGCTCCATAGCGAGCTATAATGATAGCGTGTATGATGCAAACCTGGCAGGCGAAACCATGAGCCGAGGCTGTCCTCTTTGACTTTTTTGGGAAACGTCTCTGGCTCTTCGTCTAAGCCGTTTTCTTCCCATGTCTCGGCGATGCCCTTGACCATAGCGTAAATATCAACGGTTGGCGCAGGGTCTTCGAACAGTACCCACAGGTGATAGCCGCCTTGGGTGTTGGTATCAAAGAGCATCGGGTCATAGCCCTTTTGCTGAAGCTCTTTCCACCATTTCAGGGCGCAATTCAGGTTTCGCCGTTGATGGTCTTCGGCGTTGAGTTTATGCTCGTCATGCAAATCGATATCAATGCCGAACCAGCGCGAAGTAGCTTCCTTTGATTTCGCATGTAATCCGATAATTTGTGGTTTGCGGTGATGGCGGCTGGCAAAATGACGGGTCAGTTTGTCAATCGTGACCATGTCCTCGCCGCGCATCTCTTTCTTGGGCAGCGTCATGGCTTTGTAGCTTTTGCCTTCACGGCGACGCTCGGCAGGGGTCAGGACAGAATATTGCCCCCAAACATCTTTGCGATTGACGAGGCGTTCCATCGCCCAATCGGCCAGCTCGCCTGCGCGCTCCGCCCATTCTTCCCCAATAATTTCATGCGGCGTCGCCATGCTGCCTTCTAGAATAAAATAAGGCGGATTTAAAAGAAGTTTCTAGCCACCCTTTATCATCGGAACGACCAAAGTAGCATTTAGAAACTAAGATTGGTTTTACCAATTTTCACTTGCGTTCTGACCACATGAGCGACAATAAGATGGTAAATTCTGAATCGCGCGAAGGAAATCCTATGTATTTGAAAACATTCCAAGCCACTCACCCTGATATGATGGAAGATGTGAGTAATGAGCAACTCAAAGAGCGTTATCAAGTTCAAGGCATGTTTGGCGATGATGAAATTCGGATGTTCTATTCGCATAATGAGCGCCTTGTAATTGGTGGCGTCGCGCCAGTAAAAGGCCCTGTCAGCCTACCGACACATCAGGAGCCGCCGTCCGCTGCGGGTCAACCCTATCTTATCCGCCGCGAAATGGGTGTATTTAATGTCTCAGACAATGTTGGCACTGTCACGGTTGACGGCGAGGCGGTCTCACTCGCGCCGAAAGAAGCGCTTTATGTGCCGATGGGCAGCAAAGAGGTGACATTTGCCTCTGATGACAAGCCTGTGCATTTCTACATCATCAGCGCGGCAGCCCACAAAGCTCTGCCGATGAAGAAAATTACAGCCGAAATGGCGAAGCCACTTCACAAAGGCTCGCTTGAGGAATCAAATGAGCGCGTGATTTACCAATATATCATCCCGGGAATTTGCGACTCTTGTTCGCTTCTCGTTGGTATGACGGAGCTAAAGCCAGGCAGCGTCTGGAACACAATGCCGCCACATCTGCACGATCGCCGCAGTGAAATCTACTTCTATTACGGTTTTGATGAAAACTCACGGGTCTTCCACTTTATGGGCGAGCCCGACAAAACGCGTCATCTTGTGCTAGAGAATGAAGATGCTGTTATTTCGCCGCCATGGTCAATCCACATGGGCTCTGGCACCTCAAACTACAGCTTCATATGGGGCATGGCAGGTGAAAACCTCGACTATACAGACCTCAAGGGGCTCGATATTTGCCAGCTTCACTAAGTAATTAAGTAATAGACAAATAAAAAGCGGTCCTAAGTTGGCCGCTTTTTGTAACTTGATTATGTCTTATTTGCGCTTGGACGTTTGCGTTTATTGACGCGGCGGCGTTTGCGGCGTTCCTCCCGCAGGGCGATGAGCGGCGGCATACGCGCAGGGAGTTCAGCGAGGATGGCCTGACGCTCTGCATCCGTTTTCATCGTCCAATAGGAAATCTCGTCTTGCGTGCGACCACAGCCAAAGCATAGACC
>CALLME010000195.1 GCA_938007945.1 uncultured Caulobacterales bacterium | reverse complement strand
CGTGCCATCGCGGACGCGCCCAAACTTGGCAGCGTAAATGCGGGCGTGGTCAAAACAGGCGAAACGGTTGCGTTTAATTTCACAGACCTCCCTGAAGGTGATTATAGCAAAGCGTTCTTCTTCCCAAATGATCTCGGTGTCATCGCCCCGTCAGCCCCGCAAGTTCTTACTCAAGGCTCTAAAGGCCTCAGCATATCAGTGCCTGCCGAATATCTATGGAATCAGACATTGCCTGAGATGTTTGAAGGCGTGCTGAGTTACGCAGAGGGTGGCGAGTCAAAAGGCGTGATTGTACAGGCCAAGGTCGGAGAGGCTGTCGATATTGGCGCGACTGAGAGCGGGTCTAGCGGAGCAGGTGTTGACCCGGGCGGCGCGTCAGGCGTTGGGCTTTGGGGAGCCGTGTTAGGGGCATTTCTCGGCGGACTTATCCTTAATCTCATGCCCTGTGTCTTTCCGATTATTTCGATGAAAGCGCTCTCGCTCACTAAAGCCGCGCATGGTGAGACAAAAACAGTACGCCACGAAGCCCACCTTTATACCCTTGGCGTCATCGCGACATTTGCCTTGCTTAGCTTTATTCTCATGGGGCTAAAGGCGGCGGGCGCAGAGATTGGATGGGGCTTTCAATTACAATCCCCTATCGTGGTTGGCGTGTTAGCTCTTTTGCTGTTTGCGATTGGGCTGAACTTGCTAGGCCTTTTTGAATTTGGCGCAGGGCTTCAAAACACAGGCAGCGGATTGATTTCAAAAGGCGGAAACTCTGGCGCGTTCTTCACAGGCGCTTTGGCCGTCATCGTCGCCACACCTTGCACAGCCCCGTTTATGGCGGGCGCGATTGGCTATGCGATGGCGCAGTCAGCAGGAGTAATGTTTGCCGTGTTTATGGCGCTCGCCGTTGGCTTCGCTTTGCCGTTTCTTCTACTCGGATACGCACCCGCACTACTTGCCAAACTCCCTAAGCCTGGGCCGTGGATGATACGGTTTAAAGAATTTCTGGCCTTCCCTATGCTCGCGGCAGCTGTCTGGCTAGTCTGGGTTTTGTCCCTGCAAGCGGGCGCGGACGGGGTTCTTAAAATCTTACTCGCCATGCTCCTGCTCGGCTTTGCGATTTGGTGGGCAAAGCGGAGGGGCAGCATGAATAAAGTTCTCGCAACTTTATCTCTCCTTGCAGCACTCGCCTTCCCTTTCACGCTCACCGTTGACACATCAGCAAGCGGCGTCTCTTTGACTTCTGAAGGCTATGAGAAACTCGCTTGGTCACCAGAGGTCGTGGCCGAGCGCCGCGCGGCAGGACAACCCGTATTCGTGGATTTCACCGCCGCGTGGTGCGTGACCTGTAAGGTCAATGAGCGCGTCGTGCTGGAACGCGACAGCGTCAAACAAATTTTTAAAGACAGCAATACCGCCTTTCTCGTGGCTGACTGGACAAATAAAAATGACGAGATTGCGCGTGAGCTTGCCTCACATGGTCGCTCTGGCGTGCCACTCTACCTCGTCTACCCATCTGGTCACAATGATGTGAGGCCGACGATTTTACCTCAAGTCCTCACAGAGTCTGTGCTAAGGGAGGCGTTGTTGGGGGAGTAAATCCCATTTTCGACTAGCATCGTAGCTAGGAGGAGAATTCTTTTAAGGAGATAACCATGACGTTTTCCAAAACACTTAAACTTAGCACAGCGGCTCTTTTTAGTGTCGCCCTAATGGCGGGCACAGCCCAAGCCAAAATCGCAACAGGCTCAACTGTATCAGACATGCAAGTCACGGACAGCAATGGCAAGGTCCATAACCTCTCAGATTTTAAAGGCAAAAACGTCGTTCTCGAATGGACAAATGAAGGCTGCCCATATGTCAAGAAGCATTACAAAAGCGGTAACATGCAGTCACTTCAAAAAGAAGCCACAGCAGATGCCGACACAGTTTGGTTATCGGTGATTTCATCTGCGCCAGGCAAGCAAGGCTATAAGACAGGTGCAGAAGCGAACTCGCATATTGCCGAAGTCGGCGCTGCACCAACGGCTGTCATTCTTGACGCAGACGGCACTAAGGGCCGTACATTCGCAGCTAAAACAACCCCGCATATGTATGTGATTAATGCAGACCAAACGCTCGTTTATCAGGGCGCGATTGATGATAACCGCAGCGCAAATCCTGCTGACGCATTAACAGCTAACAACTATGTGCGCGAAGCTCTGACAGCAGTGAAATCAGGACAAGCTGTGCCAACACCTGAGACAGCGCCATACGGCTGTAGCGTAAAATACGGAAGCTAAGCCTTCCCAAACGTCTCTTTCTGAAGAGCAAATAAACTCGCGCCGACTCCCCTGTCGGTGCGAGTTTTTCTATAACAGAATTTGATTTTATTCGCCCGTTATGCAGTTTTTAAAAGCTGTCCGCTCATTAGTACTAAAGCCAACTCCGCCTTCGTAAGGTTGGCTTTTTAACGCATAATCCGTGACATAGATTGCGGGCGACCTTCCTTTTTGGCCGCGCCTTCGGCTCAACACTGGAATGTTTGCGCTTTCGAGAAACTCTAACAACTCCGTATTTTCGATTCCGCCCACCCACGCCATCATTTTGTCCTGCGCAACACCGACCTCTTCATAACGTTTAATATCGGACGGTTTTTTCACGCCAATAGAAATAAACATTTCTGGCGCGAGACGCGCGAGCTTTCTGGCTTGCCCCACGGAATAAGAAATCAAGACAACGTCGTCTTCCATATTATGGCGGCGAATTAATTCAATCACCTCACCGTAATCCGCACTAGATTTGAAATCGATTTCAAGATGAACCCGCCCTCGCGCATAGCTAAGAATATCTGTCAAAAGCGGCGGACGGTCAGAGGTGAGGCCACCTTCTGTATCGCGCAAAAGGTAATCTTGAACTGCGCTCCACCGCGAACTTGCGACAGCCCCCTGCCCTGTTGATTTATCCTCCCACACACCGTCATGAAACAGAATATGTTCACCAGAGGCGAGCTGCGCGAGGTCAATTTCTGCGAGACGAATACCTGCATCATAATGCACGCGCAGACTTTCAAGTGAGTTTTCAGACAAGCCTCTGCCCTTCGTCGTCCCGCGATGCGCCGCGACGAGCGACGCATCTGGCGGCAAGCAGTCCAAACGTCGCTGGAGACTCGGCCAGCTGTCCAAATCAGCAGATGTCGCTTGCGGAAGGCGAGAGTCAGATTGACAGCCCCCCAGAGATATAAATGCGAGAGCTGTAAGCGTGCCAAGAAAGGGTTTAAACATAGTCTCGCATAGCATATGAGGCGCGGAAGAGAATAGCGAACGACTATACGCTGGTTATT
>CALLME010000194.1 GCA_938007945.1 uncultured Caulobacterales bacterium | reverse complement strand
ATTTTCAGGTGAATTGTGACGGAAGCGAATGGTCGAAGCATTCGTCAGGCGCGTCCCGTCGATTATGCAGGCATGCGCGTCAGCGTCCATAAAGATAACGTCTTTATCCCCCGCTAGCCCGCCAATTGCGGCCAAGTTTGTCTGGTAACCTGTCGTAAAAACGATGCAGCTTGGCATGCCAAGATGTCCGGCCAATGCTTGCTCAAGGTCTGTGTGTTCAGCGTAGGTACCATTTGCCACACGCGAGCCCGTTGTGCCCGTCCCGTGATCATCAACCGCCTTCTTCGCAGCAGCAACACAGTCAGGGTCGAACGTAAGGCCGAGGTAGTTATTTGTGCCCGCCAATAAAATTTCGCGATTGCCGATACGGCCTTTTGTCGCTGAAAGGATGTCATCGAACCGTACCCCCAGTGCATCAGTTCCAATCTTCATCATCATATCTACGCGGGCTTGAAGCGGGGCGTATTTATCGAAAAGTGAGGACATCTTCCTAGCCTTCCAGAAGTTCTTTGACGCAGTTTACGAGTTCGCCAACCGTTTTGATGTCGCTGACTTGCTCCATGGAAATTGAGATATCATAGTGATCTTCAAGTTCCATAACCAAATCAAAAACAGCAACAGAGTCGACTTCCAAGTCAGAGACAATACCACTTTGCAGCGTAATCTTGCGGTTTTGTGGGTTATAAGGTTTGAGCAATTCGCAAATTTTGTCGTAAATTTGTTCTCGTGTCGCTTGGGCCATGTGAGATCCTAGTCTTTATGCGTTTTGTAATGGAGTAGTGTCTCGCGAAGACGGCTTTCCATTGACGGCACGCCCTCAATTAGGTCTGTGCTGCTCCAATCGTCATAACGGAACTCGCGCAATTTTCCTAGCGTCAAGTGACCTTTGTTCAGGAGGCGTGAGGTTACACTCGTCATCGCCGCGACAGGAAAAATAATGGACAGCGGAATTGGCAAGACCTTAACTGATCGGCCCGCTGCCGCGGATGCTATCCTTGCAAATTCAGGCCAAGTGACATGGCCGACATTGCAAGGCGAAACGATACGACCATCATAATCACCCGAAAGCCCTCGTAAAAGGCAGTCGGAGACAATATCCTCTACCGCAACAAGCGACAGCCGGCGAGACTTCCACCCTGCCCCGCCAGCTGTCGGCAAGAGTCCTTTTTTAATCAATTTCATAATTGGTGCCGTCGCCTCGTCCCCTGGTCCAAAGATGGCGGGCGCTCTGATAATGGCGAGAGGTCCCGTGTAGAACGTTTTGACAGCCTCCTCACCCGCCCGCTTTGATGCCGCATAGTCAGAAAGTTCAGGCACACGTGCCGTCAGAGAGGAAAACAGGATGAAGCGTGACACACCTTCGCCCGCTGCTGCGCTCGCTAACTCCCGTGCCGCGTCAACGTTTACCGCATCGAAAGTGGTCCGCGTTTGGGCTTTAATTAGGCCCGCAAGATGAATTACGGCGTCGCAATCTTTTACGAAAGCAGCATCATCTACACCAAGGCCATACGCAAAAATATCCAGATTTTCATGAGACAGCCCACCGAGCTTCGCGGGTGTTCGAGCCATAGCACGTACGCGATATCCCAACTCAAGGGCTTTGAGGATAAGATGTTGGCCGACAAAACCAGTCGCACCTGTCACCGCAAGGAGCGACGGCGGAGTAATGCTGGCGGTCACGAGATTTTAACGAGCGTCAGAGCTTACAATTTTCATGGGCTCTTTATCGAGAAGATCAATCACCTGCCCTGTTTCAAACTTGTCTTTAACGCGGGCACGTGAGAGCTTACCGGATGACGTCACAATCATTGTCGCGCGCGGCACTAGCATTAGCTTGACAGGTACACCGACCTCTAGACGAATAGCGGCCGTAACGGCACTATAAATTTCGTCAAGAAGCTCTGGGTCACGTGTGCGGCACTCAAGGAGGAGCATAATTTGCTTTTCATCACCCGCTCCACCAGAGGCAAAGGCACAGGCGCGCCCACATCTATGCGGCGCAGCTGCTTGTGCCGCCCATTCAATGTCTTGTGGCCAAATGTTACGACCATGCCATAAAATTAGATCTTTAAAACGGCCTGTCACAACAAGCTGATTATCAAGCCAATATCCCAAGTCTCCCGTATTCAACCATCCATCCTTCGCAAAGGACGCTTCTGTAGCTTGCTGGTTTCTGAAATAACCAGGCGAAACAGAAGGGCCTCGCAAGAAAACTTGACCCACTTTCTTCTCACCCAGAACATCACCGTCAAAACTACGAATTTCAATCTCGTGCTCTGGGAGAACTGTACCGCAGGCCACGAACGTGCGTTTATGTTCCTCTGGCGTTAAATCGGTCGCTTCAACCGCTTCGCTTGTGCGCTCATAACGCGCCATATCAATTGTATGTTTCTTAAGCCCCTGCCCATGTGGGGCAAATGTTGCGGCGAGCGTAGTTTCGGCAAGGCCATAGCTCGGCTTAAAGGCGCCCTCGTCAAATCCCATTTCCGCAAATGTTTTGTGGAATTCCGTTAACGGTTCCGGGCGCACCATATCGCCGCCAATACCCGCCGCTCGCCAACTTGAAAGGTCAAGCTCTCGATCAGCGCGCCAACGACGCACGCAAAGCTCATAGCCAAATGTAGGTGAATAAGACAACGTCCCTTTATGATCAGAAATCAGTTGCAGCCACGTAATCGGGCGGCGTGTAAAGTCGTTAGGGTCAATATAGTCAACTGTTAGCTGGCTCAGAATAGGCGCAATCATAAAGCCAATTAGGCCCATATCATGATACATAGGAAGCCAACTTGTTGCGCGGTCTGTATCAACGATGCCCATGCCGTCGCGCGTAATACCACGGCAATTTGAGGTCACAGAATGCTGCGTGCCAAGAATACCTTTTGGCGAGCTAGAGCTACCTGATGAATATTGAATATAGCAAAGATCATCTGGGCCATGCGGACGCAGGCTGTCGCCTATAGGCATGGCTGCGATATCCTCAAAGGCCACAACAGGGACATTTAGATCGTTCAGCGCCGAACTCATAATGGTTTCCATAGACGCTGGTGCAAAGAGGGCGTGGAAGTCGCCTGTATCTGCCATACGCTGGAGTTGACGTTCATAGCTGCCGCGCCCCCCTAATGTAACAGGAAGCGGGAGCGGTGCGGGAACGAGCCCAGCATACTGGCAGGCAAAGAAAAGCTCAGCGAATTCAGGCGATGTCACAGCCGCAATGCCTATACGCGCATTTTTCGGGGCGAATTTTACAAGACGCTTGGCCGTGTCGATGGCGCGCTCGCGTAATTCTTTATAAGGCAAAGCTGTTTTGAGAACGCCTTTGCCGTCAAAGAAGTTAAGCCCTGTGAGACATGTCGCAGCATAGTCCAACCCTTCGTGCAAGGTCTTGAAGTCAGAATGACGAACAGCTTTCCCGCGGGATGTCGCGGTTGGAAGGGAGGTCACTAATGTCATTTCGGGCCCTTTTTCAGTAAGCATCTGAAATTAAGACAGAATCTCTTATGCGAAAGTCGCGTTTCATAGAGATTTAGCCTAAAATGTAAAGGAATCGCAAACATTCAACACATCGTTTCCTTCACGTCCTGATACAATTTGTAACGCAACCTCATGGTCAAGCCATAACATGCGCTAGAATCACGCCATAAAATCACAATATGACGCCCTCATAATTGCAATTTTCCATAAAAAAGAGAGGGTTGCCCCTCTCTTTAGAATTTTTGCAATGTCCGTTGGACCTAGAACTGGTAACGGGCACCAATCTTGATACGACGGTCGCCGATAAAGCTTGTACGTCCAAAGCGTTGGCCAGAAGCATCAATTTGCTGCTCCGCATTTGCACGTTCATTTGTGATGTTCGCAATCTGCGCACGCACTTGGAAGTTCTCGTTAAAGTCATATTTAATAGACCCGTCAAGATAGCCAGTTGGCTGCTGATAAATCGGGTTACCCGTAACAAAGTCACGATATGAGCTGAGATACTCTGAGCGCCAGTTGTAAGCCAGACGCATTTCAAGATTATCGTCTTGGTAGATACCGATGAGGTTGGCTGAATGCTCTGAAAGACCCAGATAGTCCTCTACGTTAAAACGGTAAACACGTTGAAAGTCAAAAGTTGGATCATCTGGATCAACATTTGCAACTGGCGCGTTAGTTTTCGCATCAATGTACGTATAATTAGCTTGTACGCCGAAATTACTCAATAAGCCAGGAAGTTCATCATAGAACTGCTGATACGCCACTTCAAAACCTTTGATGTCGGCTTCATCTTGATTTAAATCACCATTATAGACAACAGGGATTTCAATCCCTTCAATTGTTTCTGTTCCGATTGTCACCTGATCGTAAAAGATATTATTTCTAATGTTCTTAGAGAACAATGACAAGGTAAGCGAATTATTGTCCCCGTAATAAGCTTCAAAAGAGAGGTCCAAATTGGTCGATTCAATTGGTTTAAGCTCAGGATTGCCGCCGTAGATATTGACCTGCGTCGGACGAATACCGATTACACGATCATCTGCGGGTAAGTTTGGGTCAGCATCTGGATCAATTAAGAATCGTCGCGCCACACCAGCAGAGCGTTCCGCGCGTAATTGGGCTATATTTGGCCGGGTAATAGCTTCACTTGCCGCAAAACGAACTAAAAAATTATCACTCACATTAAATTTCATGTTCAGCGACGGCAACCAACGATCATCAGATGAACTTTGCGAATTATCGAAATCTGGCTGTGCCAAATAATCGATAACTCCCTGCGAGAATTCCAAATCATTAGCAGTCGGCGATTCAAAATTAATATAAGAAAACCTACCACGCGCATCAACATCTGACTTTGTGTAGCGAACGCCCACGTTACCTTCGAGGGACATACCGTTATCAAACTCATTGCCAAAATCTAAGCGCGCGTAATAATTTTGCGTCTTCTCTCTAATGTCACCAACTGAGCCGCGTCTTGCATAATCAATTCCGCCGTTATTAATTTGATTAAGTGGTGTCCAAGTACCAAAGACTGTATCACCAGCAGGATTAATGCTTTCAGGGATAAGATCGTTAGCCGCTAGACTTGCAACAAAAGCGTCGTAATTCTGTAAAAGTCCGCGATTAGGAAATAAGACGCTTGTGTTTTCGCCTAAAACAACCCCACCACGCTGAAAATCAGAGAAATCGACGAGTTCTGGCGCTTCTGCTACTGATGCGTATGGGAGATATCCACCATCCCAAGGCGCCGCAACCGCAGCCCAGTTCAAGCCAGCTTGACGATTTGTTTGCTCGCGATCAGCAAAACGTGCACCAAATTTGATTGAGTCGAACCAGCCATCTCCGTCAAATTCATACTCGATATCTCCACGTAAGGCGTACAGGTCTCCCTCATTATCCTGAAATTCGTCTGCGAGGAATAGGAGATAAGCATTTGCTGGGTTCGAGAAATCTCCGTCTCCCGTCACACCAACACCACCACGCGTGAATCCAGCTGGATTGCTATCAGGATTACGTATTAAGCTAACTTGCGGGTTATCTAAGTCAGCATTAAGTGTGAAGTCAGCGAAAAACCTTGAGCCGGCCCAAAGACGCTCGCGATCAAACTCAGCCGTGGTCTTGTGTCCGTCAAGGTTTACAAAAAGACGGTCACTCGGACGCCATTTAATATTCAAGCTTATATCATCTGTCTGCGACCTATCAATTTGGTTAATTCCAAGGTTCGTGAAAGGAGCACCTGCGGCGCCTGTCCAGTCGCGGAGGTTGTTGGATATGATACCTTGGTCAAGTATGCCGTCAGCACCTTGTGTTCTTTCACAGGCACCTAGGAAAATCTCATTTCCGCCTTGACACTCAGGCAACCCAGCGGAAGAAAATGGAGATGTTGTAAAGTCACCATCAAGGAAAGACGGTCGGATTTCAAACTGGTTCCAGCTTTCACCATCTGGGAAGAATTCAACCGTACGCTCGTTACCGTCAACTGTGTTTTCAATCAGCGAGTATTTCGCTGTTAGCTGGAGTGATCCATCATTATTACGCCACTGACCCGCAACATAATAACTGTCACGTTTACGATCAACGTCATTTGTACGAAGCTGGAAGCCGCCTGGAAGTGCAATATTTCCGTCAGGCGTACCGAAAGGAACAACTTGACCTATTTGGAAACCGTGGAGGTCAGATTTTAGCTCTGATGAGCTGAATGATCCAAGAAGACCAAATTCGCCAGCATCTGTGTCCCAGCGGTTGCCGAGTAGCGCGCTGTAATCTGGTGCCCATTCGTCACGGAGGTCAGTATATGTACCGTCAACTGACACAACAGCAACGAGGCCATCTTTATCAAATGGCTCGAGTGAACGTAGATTAATTGTACCGCCGATACCGCCTTCGATAAGGTCGGCAGATGTGTTTTTGTACACGTCAACACCGCCGATAAGCTCTGGTGGAACCGTACCAAAATCAAGAGAACGACCACCGTTAGCTGAGAACGCGTCACGACCGTTATACTCTGAACGTACGAGTGTTAGACCACGGATAAGGTTACCGCCACCTTCTGGTGATGGGAAGTCACCGCCATTATTAGAAGTAATATCAAAACGCTGCGCCACAACACCCGGCACACGTGAGAGCGCTTCAGCAACTGACAAGTCAGGAAGTGCGCCAACGTCTGAGGCTGTGATTGAGTCGATCGCCGTGTCCGCATTACGCTTCAAGTCCCGAGAAGTTTTAAGTGACTGACGAATACCCGTGGCCACAACTTCATCGACTTCTTCATCGACTGTATTATTGTCTTGCGCATAGACGGCTGGCGACATTGCACCAAAACTCGCAACGAGTGCTGTTGTGCCGAGTAGTGTAAATTTATTGATACGGTCTAAGGCCGTGCGTGATGATGATTTCACTGATCTTTCTCCCTGATTCCCAAAATGGGTATATGTGTTGATGCCCTTTGGGCTTTTTAGTGGGAAGCGGTTTAAGGCCTCCAAGTTAGTGGGAAGCCGTTTAAGGCCTCCAAGTTTGAACAAGACGGATTCGGGTCTTAAATTCTCATAAGCTCAATCTGACAGCGCTGTCAAACGAGTTTAAGTAGCTAAATTCCAGATTAATCTATTTGCGTAGGATGAGGCTCACTATTCTTATCCGCAAAGTGCGTCTAAAATTTAACAGCTACACATCCGCGACGAATTGTGCCTCCCCCTAGCCTTATTAGAAGTTTTGAGATAGCCAATTAAAAAATATGAACCTAAACCAAGGGAATTCAGTGACTATTAAACGCATATGTATTCTAGGTGGCGGCACGGCAGGCTGGATGACAGCAGCAGGTTTATCTAATAAATTCAAACTCTTAGACATTGATATACAGTTAGTCGAGTCAGATCAAATTGGCACAGTAGGTGTTGGCGAGGCGACACTCCCTCATATTCGTTTTTTTAACAATGCACTCGGAATTGATGAGCGAGAATTCATGCGCGAGACAAGCGCGACGTTTAAATTAGGCATCGAGTTTTGCGATTGGGGGCGGCTAGGTGACAGCTATATCCATCCCTTTGGCGATTACGGCGAGCCGATAGAAGGTGTGGATTTCCATCATTTTTGGCTGCGACTGTTGCAAAATGGTCACAAAAATCGCCTTGACGATTACTCCTTTCCGATTTTGGCTGCGGAAGCTGGAAAATTCCAACTACCCGGCAAAGATAATTCCAAAATCGGGTCTAACTTTGGCTATGCTTATCAGTTTGACTCGAGCCTATATGCCAAATTCTTACGGCGCTATTGCGAGGCGGGAGGTGTCAGACGCACGGAGGGGAAAGCCGTAGATACAATTCTGTCTCCTGAGACGGGTTTTGTTGAGTCTGTGACGTTAGATGACGGAACGATCATCTCCGCAGACCTCTTTATCGACTGCTCTGGCTTTAGAGGCGTCCTCATCGAGCAGGCTTTGGAAACGGGCTATGATGATTGGAGTGAGTGGCTTCCCTGTAACCGCGCCGTAGCCGTCCCGAGTGAAGCGCGTGGCAAAAGCCTTCCCTACACCCGCGCGACTGCTCGCAAAGCGGGGTGGCAGTGGAGAATTCCGCTGCAACACCGCACAGGCAACGGACATGTCTATTGGAATGAGTATATATCGGACGATGAAGCGGCTCATCAACTGACGAGCACGCTCGAAGGCCCTGCCCTCGCAGATGTTAAACAGCTCTATTTTAAAACAGGGAAACGGCGTAAGCTTTGGAATAAGAATGTTGTGGCCATAGGACTTTCGGGCGGGTTTTTGGAACCGCTAGAGTCGACCTCTATTCACCTCATCCAAGAAGGCATAACGGCTCTTATCGAACTTTTCCCTGATGCGGTCTGCGATGAAAGGGATGCCGACGAGTATAACCGTCGTATGGATCTAAATTTTGATCGCGTACGGGACTTCTTGCTTCTGCACTATGTTGCAACGCAAAGAGACGACAGCGAAATGTGGCGGTATTTCAGAAACATGACTTTACCCGACTCACTTATTGAGAAATTAGAAGCGTGGACCACACGCGGTTATATTTTGCGCTACGAACACGGCGTATTCCTACCGCCAAGTTGGGTCGCTGTCATGGCAGGTCAGAATTTGATGCCGAGCACCTATGATAGGCGTGCTGACGCCCTGACATTTGATGATATCCTCTCAAAAACTGAGCAAATTAGGAGTGAGAGCTTCGCTGCGGTCTCCAGAACGGCAGACCATGCTGATTTTATAAAGAGTTACGGCGCACAGACCTCTGTCGTGCCACTGACGGCCACTGCCCCCTAACCCATGACCGCTGGGCCCCTCAAACATATAGCGATTTGCGGCGGTGGCCTCGCAGGTCAGCTTTGCGCGCTGGCACTCGCCAAACATATGCCAGACTCTATTGCGATTACGCTTATAAATGACCCGTCCACGGTAGCGGGTGATTTGTTCTTTGGTACACTCGCCCCTGCTGCGACTTATGATTTTTTCCTGTCGATTGGCATTACTGAGCCAGAGTTACTTTTGAATACGCGCACGTGTTTTTCACTTGGTACAGAATTTAAAGACTGGGGTGAAAAGAAAAGAGCATGGAAGCTCGTCTTTCATCGCCCATTGCCAATACATAACGGCGTACAATTTCATCATTATCTCAACCATATGACGCCAAAGACTGAAGCGCTCGACCTTTCACCTTACGTTATGTCAGCTGTCGCCGCAGATAACGGCGTTTTTGCCCATCCGCCAGAGGGTAAGAACATCCCCTTGGCCGCGCTAGAATATGGCTATCATCTCGACCCAGAAGACATGATCAGTTTTCTTTCAACTAAAGTCGCGGCGTCTCGCATTCAAATAGTTGAAGACTCTGTTGGGTTAAATAAGCCCTTAGACGCTCCGCTTGAGCCTTTGCGTCTAAAATGCGGCAGTGAGATAGACGCTGACCTATTCATTGATTGCAGTCATCATCAAAACTCTGAGTTAGTCGGTAATGGTATGACTATTTATGCACAGGTGAATCGCGAGCGGCGAGATGACGCGCCTAAACTTCTCAGACAAGTTACTGAAACCGATAATAATATTCAGGCCAAGACTACATTTCGTGCCTACACGCATACGCTTTCAATTACTGACGGCGCAGACCTAAGTGACGCGGCGCAGACTATAAGTCTCGGCCGATTAGAAACTCCGTGGGAACAAAACGTCGTAAAGCTCGGCGTGAGCGCAGGTGCCTTTGCCCCCCTCACCGATGCACCTTTACGACTTTTGTTGCTTGATATTCAGCGTCTGCTTGAACTTATACCAACGTCGCAAAATATGAAGGTTGAAGCGCGAGAATTTAACAGACGTTTCAGATCAGACTTTGATTTGGCGGAAATGTTTCAGCGTACCTTGTTTGAGGGTGACGGCTCAGATGGGTCTATGCTGCGGCGGAAAATCGAAACACAGACAATTTGCGATAGGTTGAGCCGTAAACTGACCCAATATGAGAGCCGTGGCGCCCTCGTTAATTTTGACAATGAACCCTATCAAGACCATGACTGGGTTTCGCTACACACCGGTATGGGACGACGCCCGAGACGGTATGACCCGTTGACCATACGCATCCCTGACCCGCAGATAGAACAGATATTGGGCACTATGCGCCTTTCCATTGCGCAAATGAGCGCTAAAATGCCGCCCTATGAAACCTATATGACGCGGTTCCTCGCCTTTCTTAAGGATAAACATGGCTAATCAAAACGACAGCCTTATCAAAAATATTGTCATTGTCGGTGGCGGCTCCGCAGGTTGGATGACGGCTGCGGCGCTATCGCGTATGATGCCTTCGGGCAAAATAGGGCAAAGCAAAGTCAAAATAAAGCTGATTGAATCTGATAAAATTGGAACTGTGGGCGTTGGCGAAGCCACAATTCCCGACATGATTAACTTCAATGCCATGCTCGGCATAAATGAAGCCGAGTTCCTCAAGGCCGTCAACGGCACATTCAAACTTGGTATTGAGTTTATTGACTGGGCGAAAAAGGGTGAGTCTTACATCCATCCATTCGGCACACATGGCGTAGATATGGAAGGCATAGACTTTCACCAATACTGGCTGCACGCCCATGCCGCTGGACAGGCAGACCGCTTGCAAGATTACTGCATAACAGCTGTCGCCGCAGAGACCGGAAAATTTATTAAGCCCGATCCAAATCCGCGTTCGCTGCTGTCTCATCTACGCTACGCTTATCATATTGATGCTACGCTTTATGCTAAATACCTCAGAGGCTACGCCGAAGAGCGCGGCGTGAACCGAGTTGAGGGCATCGTGGAAACCGTAACGCAAGATAGTGAGACGGGCGATATTACGGGGCTCACGCTTGGTGACGGCCAAGAGATAGACGGCGATTTCTTTTTTGACTGCACAGGTTTCAGGGCTTTACTTAGCAAGAAAACGTTGGGAGTAGGGTTTAAGGACTGGAGCCATTGGCTGCCATGCGATACTGCACAAACAGTTGCTACGGAACGTGTCGGAGATCTTATCCCTTACACCAAGGCCACAGCCAAAACGGCAGGTTGGCAATGGCGTATCCCGACACAACACCGCACAGGCAATGGGCATATCTATTCAAGCAAATATATGGGTGATGATGAGGCGCGTGAGATTTTGATGGAGGGACTTGATAGTGA
>CALLME010000193.1 GCA_938007945.1 uncultured Caulobacterales bacterium | reverse complement strand
GTTCAGATGCGTGCCCACGTTTTTGGCGTGGCCTTTGGACCCGTTGGTATAAATTAATTTGCGGCCTGGCAGGGCTTTGATACGGGCGCGCATATTTGGGTCAGGTTTTAAAATATCTAGATCAACGTCATGGACGTAATCTAGAAACTCTGCTGGATCCATGCTGTGCACCGCCATGAGGCCAGAGAGCGTCGTGCCATATTCCGCCCAATAATCTTTGCGTAGCAGGGAGGCGGCGTCCGATTCGAGCGAGAGATAACGCGCAATAAAATCTGTCATCTTGATATCGATTTGCTTAAAGAAGTTGGCGTCCGCGCGGTAAAGCGTATTATCTAGATCAAAAATCCAGTCGCGAATGTGGGAAAGTTTGGGGTGCATATTTAGCGGCGCAGCCCCGTGGTGCTTGGCTCGACAAAATCGGCGTCGGTGAGGTTCACAGTTGTGCCTGTTTCTTCTGTGGGGAGAGGACGAAAGCTGACAGGGCTGTAGCCGCGATCCGAGCAATACTCGTCCCCAATGGCGGAAAACACACCTTCGGCGACACAAAACTGACGCGGTTTAGCGGCAATGGTACGGAGCAGCCTATCTTTAGGTCGGGTTTCGCTATCCTCAGACATGGGCTGTTCTTGCAGAGCAAAAAAATGGGCATTGGAGTTTTCCAGCGTATCGGAAAACGGTCGCGCGCAATCATTGGCGTCAATTGGCCACCACCCCCGGCTCTCCCATTCGCCTTCGCTTTGATAGGCAATGGCGGACCAAATCGTTTGGCTTGATTTATTGCACAGCGTCAGGCCGATGCTCGCCTGCACCTCTTGCGCGCCTTTAATGAGGGCCTCGAATTTTTCACCTGTTGTTGGGTTTCCGTCTATCTCATTTTCTTTAAGAAAGGTGGAGAGCGTGCGCGTTGTGCGCCGCCCCTTCATTCCGTCAATACGCGAGATTTTATAACCATTGTCACGCAGCAGCCGCTGAATGCCTGCCGTGTCCGCTTTGTCTCCAAAATTATCAGGCTCAATAAAAGTCGTCGTTTGCTCTTTCGGGTCGACTTTGAGGTAAGGCCGCGTGTCCATATCTTGTAGCTTACAACTCATACTCGCATCAGATTCAAAATCCCCAACATCAACGCAGAGCGAGACTGTGCCCTTCCATTCACGCACCCGCCCTATGTGAAACCCCGCACTCTCGGCAAAGACGTAGCGGTCTGTGCCCATAGGCGGTGTTTTCGTCAGGCATCCCCCGGGTCGTACGCGGTCCCAACCGCGCGGTGTCATCTTGCCAGACTCTTGCGTGGCTGAGGCGACCCGCAATACATAAGATGTCTCGTTACATATGTTCCATTGATTAGCAGGAATAGACGAGGCAGCGTTGTCCGTCTCTGATGTCTGAGCTAAGGCAGGGGACGCCACGCTGAGGCTTAAAACGGCGAGGGTTTGGATATATTTGAACCGCGTTGCGCTCATCGGATTAGGGTCCCCGCACCTTGATCTGTAAATAATTCTACCAGCAACCCATGCGCGCGGCGTCCGTCAAGGATAACAACCGCTTTCACACCCGCATCTAGCGCAGCGATACAGGTACCAAGTTTGGGAATCATCCCGCCTGACGCCGTACCGTCATCCATCAATGCGCGTGCATCTTTAATAGACAGGTTTGTCAGTAAATTCCCGTCTTTATCTTTAACACCCTCAATATCGGTCAGCAGCATGAGGCGTGACGCGCCGAGCGCTCCCGCAAGCACGCCCGCCGCCGTATCGGCATTGACGTTGTAAGACCCGCCTTGCTCGCCCGCACTAATCGGAGAGATGACAGGGATAAAGCCGTCACGGCTGAGTGTTTCAATCACGCTGGTATCCGTATCCACAGGGTCGCCTGCGAAGCCTAAATCTTTGCGCACTTGGCGGGCTTTGATGAGATTCGCGTCTTTGCCTGAAAGTCCCACGGCTTTGCCGCCTGCCTCATTAATCGCTTGCACGAGAGATTTATTAATCGCGCCAGAGAGCACCATTTCCGCGACTTCGACGGTCTCAATATCAGAAACACGAAGACCATCGACAAATTCGCTCTTGATATTGAGCCGCTTGAGCATGTCCCCAATTTGTGGCCCGCCGCCATGGACGATAACAGGGCGAATACCAAACTGGCGCAGGAGCACGACATCATTAGCAAATTGTCGGGTCAAGTCCTCAGAGCCCATGGCGTTGCCGCCAAATTTGATCACAACCGTTTGGTCAGAATAACGCTGAATAAAGGGCAGGGCCTCAGAAAGCGTTTTCGCACTCGTCCAGCCAGTTTCATTTTGACGGCGTTTTAACATGGCATTTTCCTAAACTGATTACGCAGCCTGTCCTAGAGGAAAAACGTAACTTATCCGTAAGTTCTAAACAGATTTATCATCGGGCAGGGCGAGGCTCGCCATTTCCGCTTTCAGCAGGTCGAGCCCGTCTTTTTTTACGCTTGATGTCGGGATGATTTCAGGGAAGGCAGCAGGACGCTTTTTAATGACTTTCGCGGCTTTCATAATGCCTTTTATGACTTGCGGCGGTTTGATTTTATCGGTCTTGGTGAAAATGAGCTGATAGGTCACTGCCGCCTCGTCAAGCATATCCATTAGCTCAATATCTGATGGTTTTACGCCGTGGCGACTATCGATGAGCATAAACACGCGTCGTAATGGCGCACGACCGCGCAGGAAGGCTCGCGTCAGTTCCGTCCATTTCGCAATGTCCGCCTTAGACGCTCGCGCATAGCCGTAACCCGGAAGGTCAACAAGACGTAGGCGATCATCCACATTAAAATAATTCAGTTCTCGCGTACGGCCCGGTGTGTTGGATGCGCGTGCCAGACCATTGCGATTAGTTAGCGCGTTGATCAGGCTTGATTTACCGACATTAGAGCGCCCTGCAAAGCACACCTCTGGCGGTCCTGGCGGGGGCAAGTTTTCTAAACTCACGCCGGAGAGCATAAAGCTCACCTCGCGCGCGAACAGTACGCGACCCGTTTCAAGGAAGGGATGCGGCTCAGTGCGCGCAGCGGAATTGACGTTTGCGTCTTCTGGCTCAATTTGGGGTGTTGCGTCTGTCATGTGGTATCAGTCGTTTTAAAATTTTGAGTGGCGCGCTTATTGAGGCTTTGTAAGGCAAGACGCGCGTCTTCCACCAAGCTGTCATAGGGACGGGTCGTCGTGCTGTCACGTGCTATAAAAACATAATCCATGCCCGTTTGGCCAAGTTCTGGCAGGACTTTACGGGCGACCTCGCGAAGGCGTCGCTTGGCACGGTTGCGGGTTACGGCATTGCCGATTTTTTTTGTGGCGGTGAAACCCACGCGCATCGTCGCCTTATCATATTGGGATGTCTCGCGCATCTGAATAACGACCCCGCCTTGGGCTTTATAAAGTCCTTTGCGCACATGTAAAAACTCGGACCGCTTTGTCAGCCGCCCGAGTTTCAAAATCTGTGATGTTGTCTCTGTCACGTGACAGACACCGTGAAGGCGATAATGTCAGCCTGATTAGGCAGACAGAACCTTGCGGCCCTTTGCACGGCGACGCGCAAGGATTTGACGCCCTGCTTTTGTGGCCATGCGCGCACGGAAACCGTGGCGACGTTTACGAACGATGACGGACGGTTGAAAAGTACGTTTCATTTTGCTCTCCATCCCCTCATATATTGAGGGTGACCCGCTCTGGCGCAGGCCGAATAATTGAATTAGCGCGTCATTTATGCGTGGCGCGCAGTCAAGTCAAGCATTGTGTCCACCAAATTACGCTCCTCGCCAAGGAATTGTCTGGTGTTTTCACCACATTCGCACAGATTTGTGAGGACATGTGACGTGCAATCGCGATTTCCTGTGTTATTCCCCGCTCAGGCGACAAAAGCGCCCTAAATAGAGAGATGTAAAATGACAGAATTACTAAGTCTTGATGACACAACTCATGGCGAGGTTTCCGCGCCTAAATCTGCGATAAAGAGATTCGCACCACTAATTGTAATCGTGTTAGCGCTCGGAGCATTTTTTGCGCTCGGCGGGCCGAAATATTTCAATATAGAGACATTGCGCGATAACCGTGACGTTTTGGCCGCCTTTGTCGACGGCAATCTTGTCCTTGCGCTCGGTGGGTTTATCCTACTTTACGCCGTGCTAGTTGGGATTTCCTTTCCTGGTGCGAGTATTTTGTCGCTCTTTGGCGGCTTTATGTTTGGTACGCTGACGGGCACGCTTGGCATAGTGGTAGGCGCAACACTTGGCGCCACGGCCATCTTCCTCGCGGCGCGTTATGCTATTGGCGATAGCCTTCGCAAAAAAGCGGGCCCTTATATGGCGAAATTTGAAGACGGGCTGAAAGAAAACGAGTTTTCTTATATGTTTATTCTGCGCCTCGTGCCTGCATTCCCATTTTTCATCGTCAATTTTGTGCCTGCGCTATTTGACGTGAAACTGCGCAACTATGTGCTGACCACATTTTTTGGCATTATTCCAGGCAGTCTTGTTTATGCGAGTGTTGGCAACGGTATTGGCGCAGTGTTTGATCAAGGCGGCGAAGTGAAGCTTTCGGGTTTAATGCTACAGCCGAAAGTCATCCTGCCAATTGTTGGGTTAATTGCACTTTCGCTTCTGCCCATCATTTATAAAAAAATCAAAGCGCAGCGCGCTTAGGCCCTGACGGGTAGATAGAGAGAAATATCATGACCACAAAATATGACGTAGATTTATGTATTATCGGCGCGGGCTCTGGCGGGCTGTCTGTTGCCGCAGGTGCCGCTCAATTAGGACGCTCGGTTGTCCTTTTTGAAGCCGCGGAAATGGGCGGCGATTGCCTCAATCATGGGTGCGTACCTTCAAAAGCTCTTATCGCGGCGGGAAAACACGCCCACGCCATGAAGAGCGGCGCGGCCTTTGGCGTCAAACCTGCCGAATTAAAAGTCGATTTCGAGGCCGTGAAAGCGCACGTGCAAGGCATAATCGACCATATTGCGCCAGTGGATTCTCAAGAGCGCTTTGAAGGCTTTGGCTGCACCGTCATTCGCGAATATGCGAGTTTTAAAGACGAACGCACAGTTGTTTCCGCCACCACTGAAGTGCGGGCAAAACGTATTATCGTCGCGACAGGTAGTCGTGCCTCTGCCCCACCCATCCCAGGCTTAGCTGATACGCCTTATCTGACAAATGAAGATATTTTTTCTGTTCCAAAGCAACCTAAGCACCTATTAATAATTGGTGCCGGTCCTATTGGGATTGAACTCGGTCAAGCTTTTCACCGTATGGGGACTAAAGTTGAAATCGTAGATATCGCCGCCCCGTTAGGCCGAAGTGAACCTGAACATGCCAAAGTTCTGGTCAATGCACTTGAAGCGGAGGGCGTGACATTCCATGCGCCAGTAAAAACAAAACTCATCCGTAAAACCAAAACAGGTGTGGCTATTGATTTGGAAGACGGGACAACGCTAACAGGGTCTCATCTTCTTGTCGCGGCGGGTCGTGCGCCAAATGTGAGCAAGCTTAACCTAGAAGCGGCAGACGTAAAATATGACCGCAGGGGCATTGAAACCGATGACAATCTCCGTACGTCAAACCCCCGTGTTTACGCCGTAGGCGATGTTGCTGCTGGCCGAGGCGGCCTGACTCATGCGGCAGGTTTTCATGCGGGCCAGATTATTAAAGCGTTTTATTTTATGCCGCCGCCACTTGGTAAGTTTATGGCCAAAGCGACAACGGACATTATGCCTGCCGCGATTTATTCAGAGCCTGAACTGGCAAGCATCGGCTTGTCCGCCAAAGAAGCACGTGAGGCGGGCCACGACATTCGCGAACTGACAGCTGGTTTTGACCACAATGACCGCGCCATAGCTGAGCGCACAGATGCAGGCGGCGTGAAGATCATTGCGACCAAAAAAGGTAAAATCCTTGGCGCGTCGATTGTCGGCGAAGGCGCGGGTGACCTAATCCAGATGATATCAGTCGCGATGAAAGGCGGAGTAAAAATCTCTGGCCTTGCGCAAATCATCTCGCCCTACCCCACACGCGGCGAAGCGGTCAAACGCGCGGCAGGTTCATTCTACACAGAAGCCGTATTTGGGCCGAAGTCCAAGAAACTTGCCGCCTTTAATACGCGGTTTCATTAAACGCTTTTGCGCAGCAAAAGCGTAAAAGGACGAAAAAACGCACACCTTTAGTGTGTTTTTTTGGTCCCAGTTGAAATCACATGCAAATCTTAAGCAGTCGTCACTGTATTTCGCCTCCCTCGGAGTTATTCCGAGGGTCTATATGCTTTAATATCAAAAAATGGGTTTTGAAAATTTTGCGAAAAGGCCCTCGGGTCAAGCCCGAGGGATGGGGCAGGTAAGTATGCTTTTCTAACTTTTCGTGACAACTTGATTTAACCCCGCTAAACCCCCCTCATGATTGACGGATTTTTTTCCAGACGCCTTTCTGGCAAATTGCTGCTCATGACAATTGGCTTTGTCATGTTGGCAGAGCTTGTCCTCTTTCTGCCGTCGGCCACCTTGTTTCGTCAAACTTACCTTACAGAGCGCGCACAGCAGGCGGGCCATCTTGCCCTCGCACTAGATGGCGTGCCTGATTATGAGGGCAGCGCCATGCTCTCGCAAAAATTCATGGAAGACACAGATGTCATAATGGTTGCAATAAAACGCGAAGGCATGACGCAACTTTTACTAGGTATGCCGCCATCTGACCCTGACGCGACATTCGAAGCGGTCGATTTGCGCGATGCCCGCCGCCTGCCGCTATTTCGTTATGCCGTAGGAGATTTTTTCAGCGACGGCGAAGGCTATTACCGTGTTATTTCTGATCCCATAATGGATGATCAAGGACTGATTGAAATTGTGTTGTCCAAGGCCTCTGTGAAAACGGCACTTCGAGATTTTTTTGAACGTATATTTTGGCTCTCTCTCGCGATTGCGGTCATTACGGGCACTTTGATTTACTTGGCGCTGGCGGCAATGATCGTGCGGCCTATCCAAAAGCTTGCAAGCGGGCTTGCAGATTTTCGTGAGGATCCAGACAAACGGCGCGGCAACCTCAAACCTTCGGCTCGTCGTGACGAGATTGGACAGCTGGAGCGCGAATTTTTCGACATGAAACAAGGCGTGCGCGCGTCTTTTAGGCAAAGAGAGCGGCTTGCCTCACTCGGTATGGCAGTCGCGAAAATCAATCACGACCTCCGCAATGTGCTGACAAGCGCACAGCTTGTCTCTGACCGTATCGCGATGGATAAAGATGAGCGTATTGCGGGCATGGGTGAGCGCCTCGTGCGCGCGGTTGATCGCGGTGTACGGCTTTGTACTGATGTGCTGAACTACTCCAACGCCAAAGATGAGCAGCTTGAGCTTGAAGAGGTGCGCATTGCGCTGCTTGTGGGCGAGATTGCAGGTGACGTGCTGGGGCAATTTGGGCGCGGACCGACAGCGATTAATTTCATCAATAAAATCCCAAGTGAGCTCTCTGTGCGCGTTGATGCGGACCATACTTATCGCATCATTCACAACCTGTTTCGTAATGCGGGACAGGCCTTACAAAGCATGAATGCAGTGGATGCCAAGCGCCAAATCACAGTCAGCTCAGACGTAGAAGCTGGGCAAGTGAAACTGCGCATTACTGATACTGGCCCTGGCTTGCCTAAGCGTGCTCTTGATAATTTATTTAAGGCCTTCGCCAGTAGTTCGGGTCACGGGAGTACAGGGCTCGGCCTGACAATTTCCAAAGACCTCGCGACAGATCAAGGCGGTGATTTGGAATTAGGTTATACTGGCGAAACGGGGACCGAATTCGTACTGACATTACCAAAGGGGTAAAGGTTCGCCTCTCAAGCTTTGCTCATTCCTCAGGATGAGAATAAAGTCTACTGTCCTTTATAAATTACGCCGCCTTTCATAACGAAATCGACGTCGAGTAATTCTTCGATGTCTCTAAGCGGATCACCGTCCACGGCAATGATATCAGCATATTTACCCGGCTCAAGTGTACCGATTTTATCGCCCATTTCAATATGCTCAGCTGCAACAGAAGTGGCGGCCTTGATGGCGTCTTGTTCGCTCATGCCTGCCTTTATCATATAGATGAATTCCTGCGCGTTATCGCCGTGTTTAGACACGCCCGTATCTGTACCAAAGGCGACGTTGACACCTCCCTCCCACGCAATGCGCAGCATGTCTTGCATTTGTGGGCCAACTTCGAGCGCTTTTTGAGCAGAGGCCGGCGGTAGGAAATTTTCATTCGTCGCCCAATCGACAACCGTCATGCCCGCAAGCACAGTCGGCACAAGCGTCGCGTCATATTTCTTAAAGAGACGCACCGTTTCCGCGTCCAGATATGTACCGTGTTCAATCGATTTCACGCCCGTTTTCAGCGCCGCTTCTATGCCGTCTTTACCGTGGGCGTGAGCTGTAACTTTGCGGCCCATTTTCGTGGCCGCGCCAACAATCGCCTCAAGTTCGTCTTCAAAAAATTGCTGCGCTGTGCCCGCATTGGTATTGGATAGCACGCCGCCAGTCGCCGTGATTTTAATGACATCTGCGCCCGCTTTGACGGCGGCGCGTGTGGCGCGGCGGCAATCGGCGGGGCCGTCACAAATGGTTTCGCTCGCCATAGTGTGCAGCACGTCTTCGCGGTAGCCATGGGAATCGCCATGCCCGCCTGTGATAGACACGGCCGAGCCAGAGGCGCGGATATGCGGCCCCACAACTTTGCCTGCTTTTACGGCGCGGCGAAGCGCAAAAATCTCTTTGGGCCCTCCAACATCTTGCACAGCTGTAAAGCCTGCCATGAGTGTTTTGCGCGCATTATCCGCCGCGTCATAAGCGACATCGCCGTCCTCACGCGTGACATTATCAAGACGTACAGA
>CALLME010000192.1 GCA_938007945.1 uncultured Caulobacterales bacterium | reverse complement strand
GCATGCGGATCAATATTCTTGCTTTTAGGTTCAAGAACAACGCGGATATCTTCAGCAGACTCATCACGTACATCTTCGAGCCACGGCACCTTCTTACTCTCGATGATGTCCGCAAGTTTCTCAATCAGGCGCGACTTCTGCACCTGATAAGGAATTTCTGTTACGACAATCTGCCAAAGCCCGCGCGGCAGCTCTTCCTTATGCCAACGTGCGCGCACCTTAAATCCGCCACGGCCAGTTTTATAGGCTTCTAACATACTCTCTTGCGGCTCGATGATAATGCCGCCCGTTGGAAAGTCTGGACCTTTGACATAGTTCATCAAGGTCTCAATCCGCGCATTTGGCGTCTTAATCAAATGAAGCGCCGCGTCACAAATCTCGGCGGCGTTATGCGGCGGAATGGATGTCGCCATGCCAACCGCAATTCCTTGCGAGCCATTTGCGAGTAGGTTGGGAAAGCCCGCTGGTAAAACAACGGGTTCTTCGTCTTCTTCATTATAGGTAGCCGTAAAATCGACGGCGTCTTCGTCAATTCCTTCGAGTAAGGCCACACCTGCGGCTGTCATCTTTGCTTCAGTATATCGCATGGCCGCTGCGCTATCGCCGTCAATGTTTCCGAAATTTCCCTGCCCGTCGACAAGCGGGTAACGCGCACTGAAACTTTGCGAAAGCTTGACGAGGGCGTCATAAATCGAGGCATCGCCATGCGGGTGATATTGGCCCATCACATCCCCCACAATTCGCGCGCACTTTTTATGCGCGTTTTCGGGGTTCAGCTTGAGTTGGCGCATCGCATAAAGAATGCGGCGGTGAACAGGCTTTAAGCCATCACGCACATCTGGTAAGGCGCGCTGCGTAATCGTCGAGAGCGCATAGGCGAGATAACGCGTCGAAAGCGCGTCATCTATATGTTCTTCAATAATAGAGTCGTCATCAGGGACGCCGTTTTTAGTGGTCGTGTCAGTCATATCAGTCCAATGAGGGCGTGTGGGCCACGGGTGATTCGTCGGACTTACCTTAGCGCTCTGTGGGCTTTGGGGCCAAGGGGGCGACGAGCTCATCTGCGACTAATCTGGCAATCAACTGTGCACGAGCTTCTGGCAAGGTACGGTTTACCCCCCATTGCAGCCGCGTTTCCAAAAAATAGCCCGTCAGCGCCAAGCCATTTGCAATATCGATTGGCGTAGCAGAGGGCGAGCCCATCATGAATGCAGGTAGTGATAATAGCTTATCCAAATAAGGTTCAGCCGCGCTCGCACTCACAGCACGACCAGAACGCGGTGATACATGGGTGAGTTGATCATTCGTCCCCGTCGCCGCACAGGTCGACAAATCCAGCCCATAGCCAAGGGCTTGCAAAAGCCCCGCCTCCCACTGCACATAAAGCACGGGCCAGATGTCGGGGTCTTCGAGATTTGCGAGCAGGATTTCAAAGGCGTCATAGACACGCGGATGGGCTTCGCGCTCAGGCAGTGTCTCTTTCGCCATAGCCGACATCGCGTTCAGCGCCGTCAGCATAAGACGGTCTTCCATAATCTCAGCCGCGCGCGAGCTCAGCGCTTCGACTTGATAAGTGCCGAGATATTCAGAGAGCCGGGCGTGCCAGGTGACTTGCACCTTATTGCCCGCCTGCAAAACGGGACGGAGGCGCTTGCCAACACCGCCGCGTACTAGCCCCGCATGACGGCCACGGTCACGGGTCAGGACATCGATAATCGCAGACGTTTCACCGTGCTTTTTGACGGACAGCACATAACCCGTACTCGTCCACTCCATCAGGGGCGACCGCGGTTACACATCAAATTCAAGACCGCTATCAGCATAGCGCGCGCGGTCATCGACCCAACCTTCGCGGACTTTCACAAAAAGGAAAAGATGCACTTTGCAGCCGAGCCATTCCTGCATATCTTGACGTGCCGCCGCGCCAATATCGCGGATAGTGCGTCCGCCCTTACCGAGCACAATTGGCTTTTGGGACTCGCGTTTGACGTAGATAATTTGATCAATGCGCACATCGCCATTTTTTTGCCGCGTCCATTTTTCAGTCTCAACCGTCGATGCGTAAGGCAGTTCATCATGCAGACGCAAAAAAAGTTTTTCGCGCGTAATTTCTGCCGCCATAAGGCGCGACGGGATATCTGCGGCTTGGTCAGGCGGGAATAGAAATGGACTTTTCGGCATAGCTTCGGCCATGGCGATTTTCATCGCAGCCACACCGTCGAGATTAAGCGCAGAGACCATAAAGACTTCGCGGTAAATCTCTCGGTCTGTGAAAGATGCAATGACTTCGAGCAATCGGTCATGCGCAATCTCGTCGATTTTATTGAGCACAAGAAATGCGTTTTTCTCTTCGCGTTTTTTAAGGCCCGCCGTTACGCGCTCTGTGTCTTTAAAGGCTCGCTTATCTTGCGCCGTCGGCTCGCCGTTCAACACGCGCAGATAGCCTGGCGCGTCAACAACATGTAAGCTCACATCAGAATCTGTCACCCCGCTCCACGCCGCATGCACCATAGAGCGACCAAGGCGGTCATCTTCGCTCGCCTTAAAAATACCAGGTGTGTCGACCAATACCACCTGCGTCTCGGCCTCGTCTTTATCACGCAGCATCGCAATGCCGCGCACTTGGAACCGTGTGGTCTGAACTTTGTGTGTGACGATAGAGACTTTCTCACCGACAAGTGCGTTCACGAGCGTTGATTTGCCCGCATTTGGCGCGCCGATAATGGCGGCAAAACCTGCTCTGGTTTGATGTGCGCTCATTTGACGGGCCAATTCTCTAACAGGTGTCGCGCGGCATAACGTTCGGCGACCTTTTTTGATTTCCCTGTCCCCTTTGCAGAGCCAATATTTTCTACGCTCACCTCTATCACAAAGAGAGGTCTGTGGTCTGGGCCAGACTGATCCAAGACGCTATAGACAGGCGCTTTTCCGCCGTCGGTAGAGGCACGTTCTTGAAGCTCTGTTTTAGGGTCTTTCGCGGATTTCGCGAGTACCTTCTCAATTTCGTCAGACCAATGGGTTTCGTAAAACGAAAGCGCGGGTATCATGCCGCCGTCAAGATAAATCGCGCCAAGAATAGACTCGCACGCATCGCCCAATATAGAATTTTTCTCGCGTCCGCCTTGTTTATCTTCCGAAGTAGAAATCAGCAGGGCTTCACCGACGCCAATCGCGCGCGCGACACGGGCACAAGTTTCTTTCCTCACAAGTGCATTGAGCCGGCGCGCCATGCCGCCTTCGGCTTCTTCCTGGGCGTGGTAAAGCATATCCGCTGTCAAAAGTCCCAAGACGCGGTCACCCAGAAATTCGAGGCGCTCGTAATTGACTGTTTTTCGTTGACCGTCACCATAAGATGAGTGCGTTAGTGCCGTCTGTAAAAGGTTAGAATCCCTAAATTGATAGCCCATGCGCGCCTGTAAAGCCGATAGTTTAATATCATATGCCTTTGTTGGCATTATTTAATGCCTTTGAGAAAACGGTCGCCACGCATATTTGCCCAGGTCCAAGGTTTGAATAATGAAAACTTATCAGTCACGGACAGTAGAATAAATTCAGCTTTGCCCATAAGTGCTTCTGCGGGCACATAACCCGCCCCGCCCTGCGAGACGGAAAAACGACTATCGAGAGAGTTATCGCGATTATCACCAAGAAAAAAGTAATGCCCCGCAGGTACAGTAAATACACTTGTATTATCAGATGGTGAATTCGTCATCGCATCATAAATCGCAATCGTTTCATTCCCAGGCAATTTCTCCCGCTGCACATTCGTGTCTTGATATGTCCCAAATTTATCGAGCCGTTTTTCTGAGCCATCGTTTACAGTTTCAACGGCTTCACCGTTGAGCATGAGACGCCCATTGACCATTTGAAGCTGATCACCCGGTAGGCCAACAAGCCTTTTAATGAGATTAATTTTCTTACCCTCTGGGCGAAAGACAATCACATCTCCACGCTTGGGCGAGCGCTCAAACAGGCGCCCTTTTTTAACAGGAAACGGAATAGGCTCAGCCGCGTGACGACCGTAGCCAAGTGTGTATTTTGAGGTGATAATATAATCACCCTTAGTCAATCCAGGCTGCATGGAATTCGAAGGAATATTGAAAGGCTGAAATAAAAATGTTCGTAAAACAATAGCAATACCAACGGCCCAAACAAAGGTCGAAATGAACTCGCCAATGCCACCAGAGTTTTTGCCTTTTTTTGCCATTAATCTAATCTTCCTATGAGTGCTACGGCGCGACTGCTTCAGTAATTACAAAGGCTTGCGCATAAGGATAATCATCGCTCAAGCTGAGTTGTATATGTGCGTTCATACCGTGCGGTGTCAAACTGTCTAGCCGCTCTTTCGCTGCGCGGTGAAGATAAATCACGGGACGTCCAGACGGGTCGTTTTTCACTTCAACGTCCTGCCATCTGAGATGGCCCGTCTTTGGCCCCGAAAGCGCTTTTGCTGCGGCTTCTTTAGCGGCAAAACGTTTGGCGTAATATGACGCGCGGCCAGACTTTGTGTCACAATACGCGCGTTCTGCTTTCGTGAAGATACGGTCAAGAAATCGGTCGTCGAATTTCTCAATCGTTTTTTCAATACGACGAATGTCGCAGAAGTCTGTCCCAATGCCGATTATCAAGACACTGCCTCAACACCGTCGCGGGCCGCGTCCATGCGGCGTCGCATTTCTTTAATGGCAGGTTCTAGCCCTAGGAATAAAGCCTCTCCAATGATAAAATGCCCAATGTTAAGCTCACGCGCTTGCGGAATTTTTGCGATAGCACTTACATTGTCATAAGTCAGCCCGTGACCGTAATGCACTTCAAGTCCAAGACTTTCAGCCAAAGCCCCGCCATGTTCTAAAGCCTTTAATATAGTTTGTGCTTTTTCGGTCTCGCAATCGTCAAGCGCATGGGCGTAGGCCCCTGTGTGAAACTCGACCACTTCAGCTTTCGTACGCGCGGCCGCCTCAATTTGAGTGCGGTTGGCTTCGATGAAAAGCGAGAGTCGCGAGCCATTTTCAGCAAGTTTCGCAATCAACGGTACCAAACGATTATGCTGCCCTGCCACATCAAGCCCGCCCTCAGTTGTGCGTTCTTCGCGGCGCTCAGGCACGAGACAGACGGCATGAGGTTTCAAATCGAGTGCAATTTTCAGCATCTCTTCCGTAGCGGCCATTTCCATATTCAGAGGGATATTCTCACTTTCGCAAAGCATTTGCAGACGCTTTAAATCATCATCTCTGATATGACGACGGTCTTCGCGAAGATGAGCAGTGATGCCGTCTGCGCCCGCTTGAATAGCCGCCCAAGCCCCTGCCACAGGGTCAGGATGGGTGCCGCCGCGCGCATTCCGCACAGTTGAAAAATGATCAATATTTACGCCGAGGCGTAACTTGGGCTCACTCATTTTGCGAGCCCTCGGCTCCCTGGTTTTATAGGGTCGAGTTTTGCCAAATCCTCTGGCAGATTATCGGCTTGATAGGCTGGAAACGCTTTCGCTGCGAGAGAGATAAGCGGCACACCAATGTCGGCATGACCGTTAGAGCGGTCAAATATGCAAGCCCCGCCGATAACTTTCGCGCCAGTCGCCTCAATGCTTTTAATGCACTCACGCGAGGACAGCCCCGTCGTGACGATATCCTCCACCATCAAGACCTTTTGACCATCGGATAGTGTAAAGCCGCGGCGCAAAACAAACTCACCATTTTCCCGCTCTGTAAATATTGATTCGAGTCCCATATGACGCGCCGTTTCGTAACCTGGAATAATGCCGCCCATTGCGGGTGCCACAATGATATCAGGCTTATCGCCAAGCTCACGCTGAACTTTTTCGGCTAGAGCTTTGCAGAGCTTTTCCGTTAGCGCAGGGTTTTTAAAGATGAAGGCTTTTTGTAAAAAGACAGGACTACGCAGTCCTGATGACAGAATAAAATGACCTTCAAGCAAGGCACCGGCTTCTCTGAAAATGTCGAGGATGTCATCTGTGTTCATGTTAAACCTATCTCATTTTTTGACGCATCACACCGCAATATTGGACTATCATATTGTGGCGTTGTCAGCGCGTTGACGTTTGGCAGATACCACATAAGCGCTTGTGCGCAAGGCGGCAATAACCTGTGATAGGTGACGATTATCTGTCACTTCAATATCCAGTATCATGTCAAAAAATGACGGGCTACGTTTGAGAGTCTTGATATTCGTCAGATTGCCGCCTGCTTCGCCAACCATCTTCGTTAAGTCTGCCAGCGCGCCTGGCACATGCTCAACTGTAGCTGTGATACGACCGATGGAGACAGATTGCTCCGCGGCGCGGCGCCACCCTAAATCTATCCAGTCATCTTCGGAGATATCAGTCGTGGCAAGAACCTCACAATCAATCGTGTGAATAGCAATCCCTTTGCCAGGATCTTGTAAACCCATGATGCGGTCGCCCGTTATAGGTGAACAGCACTCCGAAAGGTGGAGCCCCTGCCCCATATTTAACCCCGCCCCCTTGACGTAGAGTTTAGCCGTGTCGTCATCAATGAGATCGCGCGTGGCGTAATGATCAATATCTTTTGTGCTTTCACGCCCTGGGAAAACGCCCTTCATAAATTTCTGTATGGACAAGTCACCGCGCCCGAGCGCTTCGTAAAGACTATCGGGACTATCTAAGTTCAATCGCCCTAAAGAATCTTCTAGAGCGACTTCGCTGAAATCCCGGTCTTCGCGCGCAAAGGCATGTTCGGCGAGCATTGCGCCAATGCGTCTAAATTCCGCCTGCTCTCCGTCGCGCGTCAAACGACGCAGCGCGGCACGCGCTTTACCTGTCGCAACCATATTCTCCCACCCCGCTTGAGGCTCTGGCGTACCGCCGCGAATGATACGTACAACGTCCCCATTTTCGAGCCGGGTACGCAAAGGTTTGTCGCGCCCATTGATATTAGCTCCAATACAAGTATCGCCGATTTTTGTATGAACGGCATAAGCAAAATCGATTGGTGTCGCGCCGCGCGGAAGCGAAATAAGCTCGCCTTTTGGGGTGAAGGTAAAAACCTGATCGGCAAACATTTCGAGCTTAGCATGCTCTAGAAATTCATCAGCATCGCCACTTTGTTCCATCAATTCCACAAATGGGCGAATACGGCGCAACGGATCTCCGCCGCCGCTGTCTTGCGCTTTTTCGGCATCAAAAGCGTAGCTCTCATTTTTATAAGACCAATGCGCCGCCACACCTCGTTCAGCGACATCTTCCATACGCTCCGTGCGGATTTGAATTTCTAAACGCTTATTCTCAGGCCCCAAAATCGTTGTGTGTAGCGATTGATACCCATTGGGTTTAGGCACGGAAATAAAATCACGGAAACGCGCGGGTACGCAACGAAACGCTTGATGCAGCACACCCAGTACGCGGTAACAGGACGCCGTGTCAGGCACTATCATACGGAAGGCGTAAATATCGGCGACGTCTTCAAAGCTAATGCCTTGGCGTTGAAGCTTTCGCCAAATGGCGTAGGCGCGTTTTTCACGACCGTAAATACGGGCCTCTATTTGATGTCCATCTATAAGATCGCGAAGCGCCACAGACATTTGCGAGATGGCCGCTTTCTGATCATCCCTCCACCCCTGAAGGCGCTTGTTGACACTCTCATAAGCTGACGGATTGAGGTGTTCGAACGAGAGGTCTTCAAGCTCGGAGCAAATGCGGTCAACTCCTATCCGGCGCGCAAGCGGGGCATAAATATCGAGCGTTTCTCGAGCAATACGTTCACGTGAAGACTTCTTAGGATGAAAACCGAGGGTGCGCATATTGTGCAGACGGTCACAGAGCTTAACCAAAAGAACGCGTACATCTTTACTCATCGCGAGGACGAACTTCTGAAAGTTTTCGGCCTGCTGCTGCTCTTTAGAGGCATCTGGCACAGACAGTTCGAGCGCGCCGAGTTTGGTCACGCCCTTCACAAGTTCTGCGATTTCGGATCCGAAATGATCCGCCATTTCCTCATATGTCGTGTCAGTATCCTCAAGCACATCATGGAGAAGCGCGGTGCAAATACTCGCCGTGTCGAGCTTGAGCGTGGCGAGTATTCCTGCCACTTCAATGGGGTGAGCATAGTACGGATCGCCCGAATGACGCATCTGATCGCCATGGGCTTTGGTCGCGAAAACATACGCCTTATTCAAAAGCGCCTCATCGACTGAAGGGTCATAGCTGCGTACCAAGTCGACAAGCTCATATTGACGCAGATATGTCTGGCCCTTATTCGGGCTAGCTGCAACTGCGATGTCCACGTTTTTATTCACCCCTCACATATAGGCAGGCAAATCGGCCGGGGCAAATGAAACTCGAGTCAAAATGAGGGTCTAAGACACAACCGTAGTCTTATTAGGTTCACGCGGCTTAAGCGTTACAATTTCTTCAGCCAAAGTCGGATGAACGGCGCATGTGCTATCAAATTGGGCTTTCGTCACCCCGGCCTTCACACAAATGCCAAGCGCTTGAATGATTTCGGGGCTGTCATCGCCGACAATATGAATACCAATCACCACTTCGTCTTCGCCTTGTGTGATGAGCTTCATGAAGCATTTTTGCGATTTACCTACCAAGACATTTTTCATCGGACGGAAAGATGTCGTGTAAACTGTAACGTCATCTTTAAATTTTTGACGCGCTTCGGGCTCTGTGTAACCCACGACGCCTATGGGGGGGCGAGTGAAGACGGCACTCGCAATTTGCGTATGGTCATATGCCGTCTTATTGTCTTTGAAGACAGTTTCGACGAAAGCCACACCCTCGCGAATAGCAACTGGTGTCAAGTTCACGCGGTTCGTCACATCGCCAACGGCATAAATATTACTGACCGATGTTTTGGAGTATTTATCCACCTTCACGGCGCCGCTTTCGTCAACTTTGACTCCCGCATTTTCAAGACCAAGTCCTTTGGTATGCGCTTTGCGGCCTGTCGCCATAAAGACGAGATCTGTGCCAATTTTTGAGCCGTCGTCGAAAGTGACAATGTAACCGCCCGTCGTCTTTTTGATCTCTTTCGGGCTGATATTATAGCGTGTATCGATGCCGTTATTTTCTTGTAGAACACCTGCCTCTACTCGCACCTCTGGGTCAAAACCGTTAAGCAAGCGTGAGCCACGATAAGCTTGCACAGTTTTCACACCCATCCCCGCAAAAATACCAGCAAACTCGCACGCGATATAGCCGCCACCAATAATGAGAACGCGCTCAGGCAGACTATCAAGCAGGAATGCATCATCTGACATGATAGCGTGCTCATAGCCTTTTATCTCTGGCATCCACGGGCGCCCACCCACAGCAATGAGAATGGTTTTTGCTGTGACCTCTTTGCCTGAACTTACGAGTTTGACTGTGTGCTTATCTACAAACTCAGCGCGCTCACGGAAAAGAGTCGCGCCGTTTTTCTCAAGAATTGTCGCATAGATTCCTGACAATCGGTCAACTTCAGTTTGGATGGAATCGCGCAGAGCGGCCCAATCAAAAGATACTTCGCCCACGCTCCAACCGTATTTCTGTGCCCCTTCAATCGCGGCGCCATATTCGGCTCCATAAACAAGATATTTTTTAGGCACACATCCGCGCACAACACATGTACCGCCAGGTTTGCTTTCTTCGGCAACGCCTACGCGCTGACCGAGTTGTGCAGCAAGACGTGCAGACCGTACCCCGCCCGAGCCAGCCCCAATTACAAACAGATCAAAGTCATATTTACTCACGGGACAACTCCATAACTTTAGCGTGGTCATCTTCGCCCACCACAATCACTGAGGCCACGTCAATGAAGAGGCCATGTTCCATCACGCCAGGAATAGCGGCAAGGGCCCGCGCTGTCGCCACGGGGTCAGGAATATTGCGGCATTTACTATCAAGGATATAATGTCCACCATCAGTAATTAGAGGCCCAGAGCCGTCTTTTTTTTGTCGCAGAACAGTCTGTCCCGCCTCGCATCCAGTCTTGAGCAGCGCGGCGTAAATCTTCTCTGCTGTAAGCGGCATGGCAAACGGGTCAATTTCTATGGGAAGCGGAAATGCGCCCAGCATGTCGACCATTTTGGCGCTATCAACGATGACCACCATGCGGTCAGAGGCGTCCGCTATAATCTTCTCGCGAAGCAAGCACGCGCCACCGCCTTTAATAAGGTTAAATTGCGGGTCAACTTCATCCGCGCCATCAATTGTGAGGTGAATTTTCTCGACCATATCAGCATCAACCATCGGCACGCCAAATTCACGTGCGCACTCTGCTGTGCGTTGGGATGTGGGTACGCCTTGTACCTTCATACCGCCCGCAATGCGTAGGCCCAGATGTTCAATAAATATCTCAGCTGTAGAGCCAGAACCTAAACCTAGCGTCATGCCGTCTTCGACAAAATCAAGTGCTGCAAGCGCTGCATTTTCTTTGGCTTGTGTCATCACTTTTTCGCCTTTGCTTTACGGGCTTTTTGCGTCTTGTGATAGCGCTCTGCCCAGCCGTCTTTGTTTATTTGCTCAGCCCTAGCGATGGCAAGCGCGCCACGTGGCACGTCCCTCGTAACTGTCCCACCCGATCCTAAAAACGCTCCCTCGCCGATCTTTACGGGGGCTACAAGGGAGGAGTTTGTGCCGATAAAAGCACCGTCTTCAATCGTTGTAATATGCTTGAAATAGCCGTCATAGTTACACGTAATCGTACCTGCGCCAACATTCACATTCTGTCCAAGTTTTGCATCACCTATGTAAGACAAATGATTGATTTTGCTACCATTTCCGACTTTGGCCTTTTTCGTCTCAACAAAATTTCCGACCTTCGTATTATCGCCGAGCTCAGTTCCTGGACGTAAACGCGCAAACGGGCCAATCTGCGCGCCCTCACCTATGGTCGAACCTTCAAGGTGACAAAACGGATGAATCTGCGCGTATGAAGCAACCTTGACACCTGGTCCGAAGACAACGTTCGCGCCAACCGTGGCGTCATTTTCAATCTCTGTATCGAAAGAAAAGTAAGTCGTGGCAGGGTCTTGAAGTGTTACGCCGCGTTCCATCATGCGCTCACGCATACGGTTTTGAAACGCCTGCTCCGCCATAGCAAGGTCGGGGCGTGAGTTTACGCCTAATACTTCCGTTTCATCGCCCGTCACAGCGACAGCTTTATGGCCATCTTCCCTCAGAATTTCAACGATGTCCGTGAGGTAATACTCGCCCTTAGCATTATTATCTGTGACGCGCTCGAGTGCAGAGAACATATGCTTTGTTGAAGCGGCCATGACCCCGCTATTACAAAACGAGACTTCCAGCTGTTCAGGCGTTGCCTCCTTCGCTTCAACAATTGCGAGTAACTGGTCGCCCTCAGTAATTAAGCGCCCATATGCGGCTGGATCTTTTGCCTCAAAGCCCAAGACTGCGACATCCGCATCGCCCGCGAGCGCGTCAAAAACTTTAGAGAGAGTATTGGGCTCAATCAGCGGTGTATCCGCATACAACACGACGAGGTCGCCTTCAAAACCATCTACGGCGTCTCGCGCACACAAAACAGCATGACCCGTCCCACGTTGTGGTTCTTGTACCGCGATTTCAAGGCCGAGGCGCTCTGCTTCCGCGCGCACGTCTTGATTGGATTCGCCGACGACGCAAATCGTGCGTGTCACGCCCGCACTGTCAGCCAAGTCAGCCACCCAGCCCAACATGGACCGCCCACCGACATGATGGAGGACTTTGGAGTATTTTGACTTCATGCGGGTCGATTTACCCGCGGCAAGAATTACGGCGGCTCTCTGTGCTGTCATATCCACTCTCTTTGAACATATCCCATCACGCAAAGATGGCTACTCGACTCGCGTTGACGCGATTGCGCAATCTCTGTAACGCAAGACCAGTGAAAGTGCACCCCCTAACCCGCGCGAATTATAAGGCATATTTATGAAAATTTCAGGTCTCTCGCTCTGCCTCGATTTGGACGGCACGATTGTGGATACAGCGCCAGACCTCATCCGCATTCTAAATGCCGTCATCGCGAAAGAGGGTGTGAATGAGACAGATTATAATGCGGCTAGGCGAGCCATCGGATTTGGCTCGCGCCGCTTGATAGAAGATGCCTTTTCGCGCGCAAATCACAAGGTGGGCGAAACCCGCGTCTCAGATTTGCAGAAGCTTTTTCTCAAATTATATGCGGAAGATATCGCGCAGCTAAGTCGTCCCTTTGATGGCGTGCTCCAGACCTTGCGGCAACTCAAACGAAATGGTGTAGACCTGTCTGTTTGCACGAATAAGCCAGGCTATCTCGCGAGACC
>CALLME010000191.1 GCA_938007945.1 uncultured Caulobacterales bacterium | reverse complement strand
ACAACGCTTATACAGACAACACATAAGGTGGGGGCTAAGGCGCCCATCCGCCATGATGAAATTGGGTCTGACATTGCGGAATTGCGCGCTGAAAATGACCGTTTAACGCTCGAGCTAAATCAAATGCGGCTACGCCTGCTTGATGTTGAGCGTACAGCCGACACAGACCCGCTTGTGCCTATTTATAATCGGCGCGCCTTTGTCCGCGAGGTCGAAAAAGCGCGCACGATCATGGCGCGCTATGATATTCTGTCCTCCGTCATCTTCTTTGACCTTAACGGTTTTAAGAGCATTAATGACCGCTTTGGTCACAGTATCGGGGATGAGCTTTTGCGTGATATTGGCGAAGTTCTGAGCAAAACTGTGCGTTCTTGCGATCTTGTGGCGCGACTCGGTGGTGACGAGTTTGGCGTGCTTCTGTTCAAATCAGGTGTCGAAGAAACACGCGCCAAAGCGGCGAGCCTTGCGTGTCGCATTGCCGAAGTTTGCGTGGAGATGCCGACAGGTAAGATTTGCGTTTCTACGGCGTGGGGCGTCTCACCTTGCGAATCAGAAGATACAGCAGAACAAATTCTGGCCCGTGCTGACCGCGCCATGTATACGCAAAAACGTCAACGCACGTAGAGTAATAACTCTGCAATCGTGCTAGGCGAGTATATCGGGCGTGAGCATATTTTCTAGATAAGCAATCTGGTCTTTAATCGATAATTTGATTTTCTTCATACGCTTGAGCTTGAGCATATCCATGACGCCGTTTTCATGGATGGCGTCAACTTCACTGTTTATTCGCGCGTGTTCACGTTTCAGGGTCGCGAGTAGGGAGAGCATTTCCTCTTGCGAGAGTCCTTCATCATTGGCGCTTTTAATGATGTCATCTGTCATGGCTCAGCCTCAATTTATGCGTCTCATAAGCCATGGCGTAGGCTCTGACAAGGTGAGTGCAGCGCGCGAGATTTAATCTTACCAAGCGCTCATGTGACACTGTCTCAAAAATATGCTAAGACAAAACATCAACACTTAAATGGAGAGAGATATGGCTTCAGTCGCACACGTGAAAGAGCTTGAAAATAAACACTCTAAATTGGACGCCGAGATACAAAATGAACTTAAAAGTCCCGCCTCTGACTCACTCCACATTGCGACATTGAAGAAACGAAAACTCCTTCTTAAACAGAAAATTTCGGAATTAGGTGGTTAAAGTCTTTCTGGTTTTCAACCTCTCTTTATTAAATTCATCTTGACCTTTTAACCTCACAGGCTGACTTTGTCGCTAAAGGTTAAAAGGGTAAGTTATGGCAGATAAGGTCGTATTAGTGACAGGTGGCGCAAGCGGCATTGGCTTTGCTTGCGCGCGTCGTTTCTTTGCCGATGGCTATAAAGTCGTTATTGCTGACACAAACGAATCTGCGGGCATACGCGCGCTCGACGATTTGGGAGTCGAGCCCCAAGCGCCCGATCCTCGCGCTATTTTTGTAGCCTGCGATATATCTGACAAACTTGCCGTGCATAATCTACTCGCTGAGGCGACTTCATCATTTGGCCATGTCGACGTGCTGATTAACAATGCGGGGATTGCGCTCAAAGGCGGTATTGTCGATTTGAGTGAAGATGATTTTGATCGGGTTCTATCGGTCAATCTTCGCGGGGCGTTTTTAGTCTCAAAAGCCGTCGTCGCGCAAATGGTTGATGAAATTGACAATCGCGACGACAGATCGGGCCTCAGCGAGCGGCCTTATTGCATCATCAATATGTCTTCAATTAATGAGCATGTCGCTATCCCTGACTATTTGGCCTACACTATATCCAAAGGCGGGATGAAGCAGATGACGCGCGCTATGGCGGTTGAGCTTGCGCCGCGCGGCATTCGTGTAAACGCGATCGGTCCTGGCAGCATCAAGACAGCTATGCTCGCAGGTGTTTCGGGGGACGATGCGGCACGCGATAAAATTTTGGCTCGTACGCCATTAGGGCGCATCGGAAATCCTGACGAAATTGCGGGAATTGCGGCCTTTCTCGCCTCTGAAGATGCGAGCTACATTACTGGCCAAACGATCTATGCAGACGGTGGACGTCTCGCCTTGAATTATACGATGGATTTGCCGCGTGAGGTCAATCTCAATTAAGTGCATTTTGCTGCGCGTTTGCACGGGCATTTTTGTCTTCGGCAAAAGCGACCCTTTCGCAATCCGCCCTTGTCGTGCAATTTTGCTAAGCAAAATCACGCTTAATTAGGACGCGATTTCTAATTATCCCCTTTAAATAGGTCTCATGAAATCACCGCTTCCAAAAACTGGAAGTTCAATGGAGACCTAAATGACTGTATTCGCAAAAACTGCCGAGACATATAATTCCCTTAAGCCTGTGCAAACTGTGCGCCGTGCACGCCGCGCCTATGTCGGCCTACATGGCTTGGCTTTTGAGCGTGCGCAAACACGATTTGCCCAAGCCAAAGCCATGACAGAAACACTTTTCGCTGACCTCGTTGTCAAAGGCGAAGAAATTGAGGGCAAAGCCGTTGTTGTCGCCAAAGACGCACAAGACAAAGTCGAAAAGACATATGCAGAGACAGCTGAAAAAGTCCGTAGCGCAATTCCAACAGTGACGCTTGGCGGCCAAAAGGACGTCGAAGAGCTAGAGGCAGAAGTTAAAACGCTTGAATCAAAGCTTAAGAAAATGGCCCCTAAGAAAGCAGCGGCTAAAAAAGCGTCGGCAAAAAAAGCGGCTCCGAAAAAAGCTGCGCCAAAAGTTGAAGGCATTGTTGAGGACAAATACACAAGCTATATCGCTGACGTTAAGGGCTATGACGCTGACGCTGACGAAACCGTTATCCGCAAAATCGTGAACTATTGTGGTATCGCACTTGCTTCTCGCGACGGCAAATTCGTGGCCTGTTCTGATGAGGCCGAGCGCAACACAGTGCGTGACAGCCTGCTTATCAAAAAGTTTGGCTTAAAAGACGATCAAGCTGAGCTTGACGCGCTTGTCATGTCAGTCTGCGAAACAATGTCAAAAGACCGCTTTAAGAACCGCGTGACATTTTATTATCTTCTGGCCAAGTCAGAAAAAATGCTCGGCAAGTTCTAAGCTAAACGAAATTCAAAATTAGAAAGCCAGGCCTTTGGGTCTGGCTTTTTTTGCGTCATCTTATAGCGCTGCGAACAATCCGCCTTTAAGGCCGTCGAGCACAAATTGCGAGGCGAGGGTGGCGAGCAAGACACCAAGCACACGGGTCAGCACATTTGTAAATGTTTTGCCCATCAACTTCATTAGCGGCCCTGCGATTAAAAATGCGATGAGCGTAATGACGAGCACAGCGCAAAGCGCGCTCATAATGGCAAGTTGTTGCGGCAAATCATTGCCTGCGTCACCTGCGAGGATGAGCAGCGAGGCCATGGTGCCAGGCCCTGCAATCATCGGAATGCCCATCGGAAAGACCGAGATGTCTTCGGGGTCTAGCGTTTCCTCGAGCAGTTCTTCGGCGCGCTCCTCGCGCGTTTCTGTGCGCTTTTCAAACACCATATTGAGTCCGATGATGAACAACATAATGCCGCCCGCAATCCGCAGCGCGTCAAGGCTGATGCCGAGCTTGGCAAATACAAAATCCCCGAAATAAGCGAACAGCACGAGGATAATACTGGCCACGATAACAGATTTAAACGCCATAGAGCGTTGGTGCTTGCGGCTTGTCCCTTGAGTTAGTGTCGCGAAAATAGGCGCGCAGCCCGGCGGGTCAATAATCACAAATAGTACCGCAAAGGCAGACCAGAATAGAGCAATATCAAACATAGGGCGTCCTAACGCGTCGCCTTAGGGCAGGGCAAGCCTTGTAAGGGCGCTGTAGAGAAATAGTTTGCCGCCGCTTTCAACTCAAATTGACATTATGATATCATTTTGATATCATAATAAAAAAGGAGAGAGTTATGACCCATATTGTAGAACGTTCTAGCGATGGCGACGGTGCCCCTAACACAGCCGCCGCCGCGCCCACGAAAGATGGCGATATTAGTGAAAAACCCGTCAGTTCAGTCAGCGGAATTCCGTTTCTGGCTGTCTTGCTTATCCTCGCAATTGTCGCGGCCTTTTTGGTGCTCACAGGCGCCATGCCACGAAGTCTGCGGGCTGTCGTGCCGGCTCTGGGTATACCCATTCTAATATTTGGCTTTTCTGGCCTATACAAAGTCGAACCTAACCAAGCGGCAGTGCTGAGCCTGTTTGGTAAATATGTCGGTACAGTGCGAGAAAATGGTCTGCGCTTTAACAATCCGTTTTATACCAAGAAGAAAGTCTCGATGCGCGTGCGCAACTTTGAAAGCGGGAAGTTGAAAGTCAACGAGCTTGATGGCTCCCCGATTGAAATTGCCGCCATTGTTGTCTGGGAAGTCAGCGATTCTGCCGAAGCTGTGTTCAACGTCGATGATTATGAGAGCTTTGTACAAATCCAGAGCGAGGCCGCGATCCGCGCTATGGCAACGAGCTATCCCTATGACCAGCATGAAGTTAACCAGATTTCGCTGCGCTCTCACCCTGTTGAGATTTCTAACCGTCTGCGTGATGAAATCCAAGACCGCCTCGCTAAAGCGGGCATTAATGTAATTGAAGCGCGTATCTCGCACCTCGCCTATTCACCCGAAATTGCGCAAGCCATGTTGCAGCGCCAACAGGCGGGGGCAATTATTGCCGCGCGTCAAAAAATTGTCGAGGGCGCGGTCGGTATGGTCGAAATGGCCCTAGAGGAACTGTCGAGCAAAGGCGTGGTCGAGCTTGATAATGAACGCCGCGCAACCATGGTGTCTAACCTGCTTGTTGTGCTTTGTTCTGACCGCGCGACGCAGCCCGTGGTTAATACCGGCTCGCTTTACTAGCGCTTACGATTTAAGCCCAGTCCATAATGGCCGCAAAGAAATCATATCCCTTACGGATCAACGCTGATGTGCTGAAAGCTATGCAGCGTTGGTCTGATGATGAGTTGCGCTCGGTCAACGCGCAGATTGAATATGTGCTACGCGATGCTCTACGCAAATCTGGGCGGTTGAAAGAAGTTGAGACAAAACCGATTGAAGCCGAGACACAAAAGGCACCCAAGGGTAAAAACTGACGCTAAATTTGGCGTTACCCTTTTACGGCGCGACTAATACGGCGCATGCCTTTTTTCACCATATGATAAGGACTGCCTGCGATGCGGGCGAGACGTCGTGTGCGCCGCCAGCGACGACGGGCCTTGGGGGCGTATTCAGGAGTGAGAAGGCTAAAGAACACATCGGTGACGGCCTCCCAGCTATAATTCTGCGCATAGGCCGCCGTGGTCTCTCGCGAAAGTTCAAGCGCGCCAAGACAGGCGGCTCTCAGGTCCTCGTCTAAAACACCTGCACCGCTACCAGGCACGATATCAATAGGCCCCGTGACGGGATAAGCTGCGACAGGGGTACCCGTCGCCATAGCCTCAATAATCACAAGGCCAAATGTGTCTGTTTTGCTGGGGAAGACAAAAACATCGGCATCGGCAAAGTGCCGCGAGAGATCCTGCTCAAATTTCGCGCCAACGAAGTGGGTCTCTGGATATTTCTTCTTGAGCTGAGCCAGTTGCGGGCCGTCACCGACGACGACTTTGCTGCCAGGCAAATCAAGGGCGAGAAACGCCTCGATATTTTTCTCAACTGCGACACGGCCGACATTGACAAATATAGGTCGCGGCAAGCCTTTATAGACATCCTCTGGTGCAAAGCGGTGCTCTGGACGAAAAATGCCAAGATCAACACCGCGCGCCCAAGGGGCTAATCCTGTAAAGCCGCGTGTTTTTAGAAATTCGACCATACTCGGCGTTGTCACCATGGTCTGGCCGCCGCTATTATGAAAGTCGCGGACAAATTTATAGGGCCACGACAATGGAATGAACGGAAAGCGGGCTTTGATATATTCGGGGAATTTTGTGTGATAGCTCGTCGTGAACGGCATCCCCCATTTCAGGCACAGCGCGCGTGCGGACTGACCTAATGGGCCCTCTGTTGCGATGTGCACGGCTTCGGGGGCAAAGGCGAGGATGCGGCGTTTCACGTCGTTTTTGGCAAAGGGAGCGAGCCTGATATCGGGATAGGTCGGCAGGGGAAGTGTGAAATACCCATCAGACGGGGCGATGACTTCAACTATATGGCCACGGGTACGCAAAGCGTCCACTGTCTCTGACAATGTGCGGACAACGCCGTTCATTTGCGGCGCCCAAGCATCTGTGACCAAAAGTATTTTCAACCCGTTTGCCTTTCGCGGTTCGTGTGAACGTTATGAAGTCTTATTATGATTTACTCATTGCTGTGATTCTGAGCCATGTGAGATGGAGATAGCCGCAATATAGCGTCTTAACAGAAGGAATGGGAATTATTAATGGACGAATAGGGCGAATGATCTGCATTTTCTGACGTGTAATAATCTCCATGGCACTTTGCGTTTTAGCCAATTTCTAGGACACTCAAAAAAATTCATAACAAAACTAAGGACTTAAGTTCTTGTTAACTAAAAATTTCCTTTTTTGCGACACAAGGTGTTGACGTTAGGGAGCAAATCAACACTATATATAGTGCAGAAGTTAGAGATTACGGCTCTAATCCTTCCTAAAATCAACAAAGTACCCGGTGCAAGGGAGCTTCGCACCAGACGGGTCTTTGACGCCAAAACAAGGGCTTAGGCCAAAATATCATATGGAGCCACGGGCTCATCTAAAGGGAAACATCGGGGGAAATTATGTCAGAAACAGCGGCCAGCGAAAACTTTGCACTCAAAGACGAACTGATGAACCACAATGCATCAGATACAACAGCACTTGATACGGTGATTGCGAAATCATCCGTGCGGGCTGAACCGCATGTTGAAATCGTCAAAGAGGCGCCCATTCGCGTCAAGCAAGACCGCACGCGCGACGCTCTGTTGACAGATTTCGGGAAGCGCACATTGGTGGATCGTTACCTTCTGCCTGATGAAGTCTATCAGGATATGTTTGCGCGCGTGTCAGAGCATTATGCCGATGACCAAGCCCATGCACAGCGCCTTTATGACTATATGTCAAAGCTCTGGTTTATGCCGGCGACACCTGTGCTCTCAAACGGCGGCGCAGAACGCGGTTTGCCGATCTCTTGTTTCTTAAACGCGGTCGACGATAGCCTCGACAGCATTGTTGATGTGTGGAACGAAAATGTCTGGCTTGCGTCTAATGGCGGCGGTATCGGTACCTATTGGGGCAATGTCCGCTCTATTGGTGAGCGTATTGGCCAAGCGGGTAAAACATCAGGTATCATCCCATTTATCCGCGTAATGGACAGCTTGACGCTCGCCATTTCTCAAGGCTCTCTGCGTCGCGGCTCAGCTGCGGTTTATCTGGATATCCACCATCCTGAAATTGAAGAGTTCCTTGAAATTCGTAAACCGTCGGGTGATTTCAACCGCAAGTCGCTGAACCTGCACCACGGCCTCAATATTACAGATGAGTTCATGGAAGCGGTCAAAGACGGCGCTGAATTTGGTCTACGCAGCCCTAAAACGGGTGAGGTAATTAAAACCGTGCCTGCGCGTAAGATTTGGCAGAAAATCCTGGAAATGCGCCTGCAAACGGGTGAGCCTTACATGGTGTTCTCTGACACGGTGAACAATGCGCTCGCCAAGCACCAACGTGATGCGGGCCTTAAAGTGCAGCAATCAAATCTCTGTGCTGAAATCATGCTTGCGACAGGCAAAGATAAATTTGGCAAGCAGCGTACTGCGGTTTGCTGCCTGTCGTCTATTAATGCTGAGAAATATGACGAGTGGAAGAACGAAGAAGGTTTTGTCGAAGACATCATGCGCTTTCTTGATAATGTTCTCGAAGATTTTATTCAAAATGCGCCCGATAAAATGGCCGAAGCGAAATACTCGGCCATGCGGGAGCGCTCAGTCGGTCTTGGCTTGATGGGTTTCCACTCACTTCTCCAAGCCAAAGGCATTCCGTTTGAGAGCGCTATGGCAAAGTCATTTAACAATCGCCTGTTCCGCCATATTCGCCGCGGCGCAGACGCGGCCTCTGTGAAGTTGGCTGAAGAGCGCGGGGCGTGTCCTGACGCGGCTGAAATGGGCGTGAATGCGCGCTTTAGCCACAAATTGGCTGTGGCACCGACGGCCTCAATCTCCATCATCTGCGGCGGCACCTCAGCGGGCATTGAGCCAATTCCAGCCAATATCTACACGCATAAGACGCTCTCAGGCTCTTTCACTGTGCGCAATAAGCACCTTGAAAATTTGCTTGAGGAAAAGGGCCTCAACAAGCCATCTGTTTGGACAAAAATCCTTGAAAATGAAGGTTCAGTGCAGTGGATGGACGATCTTGATCAGCACGAAAAAGACACGTTCAAGACCGCTTTTGAAATTGATCAGCGTTGGGTTATTGAGCATGCCGCAGACCGCGCGCCGATGATTTGTCAAGCGCAGTCGCTCAATATCTTCATCCCAGGAGACGTCAATAAGTGGGATTTGCACATGTTGCATTGGACGGCTTGGAAGAAAGGCGTCAAGTCGCTTTACTATTGCCGGTCTAAATCTGTGCAGCGCGCCGCCTTTGCTGGAACGGACGCAAAAGAGAACCTCTCGGATATGGAAAAAGCCATGCAAGCGGCCGCTCCGACCGATTATGACGAGTGCCTCGCCTGTCAGTAAAGCTCATTTAAGCAGAGGGAAACTTGAAAATATCTTAAAAAACGGTCTCTTTTGAGGCCGTTTTTATTCTTGGGGCACTCAAAAATTATCTTTGGAACTAAAATTAGTTCGAAGAGTTGGAAAATTAACCAAATAATTACCTAATCTTTACAGCAATTAGGTTACCCTAAATGGAAATAGCCTTTATTTTCCGCTAAAAATGTGATTTATATCACAGACAGATAGGGCTGATTTGTTAGTGTGGGGCTAGAAACAGGACCTTAGAGGACGTCGATGACCCATTTGGGACGACATATTTTGCTTCTCAATGCGAAGCGGGACGCTGGAGACGCCAGAAACGTGAAGTCTTCACGTATAATAACACTTTTTAGCTCAGCTTTGGTCGCAACGGTGCTTTTTGCCGCCCTTCCTCTCAACGCACAAGCTCAAGAAGGCCCTCAAGCTACAGGCACTGCCCCTAGTGGCAGCCTGATTGCCACGTCGCAAAGCCCTAAAGATTTTAAGTTGAAAATGCCGAAAGCTGATGCCACGCGCATGCTTGACCTCAACCTTGATTTTGACAGCATTGGTTGTTTGGTGGGTGAGCAAAACTGCCTCCGCGACGCGGCTCCTGTCGATATGGGCTTTTCAACGAGCATTGGCAAAAAGAGTGAAAAGGGCCTTGACCTAGAGCTCGTACCGACGGCGTCAATGCGCTTTGATGATGAGAGCCGCAGTGCGGTCGTCGGCGCAGTCGTCCGCATTGGTGAAGACCTGCGCAGTAAAGACGTAAACTCAAACACGTGGTATGTTTTTGCGGGCGCGGATGCGGAAGCCTTATCTTACACACCAGAAAGCGCAACAGCACTTACGCGCGGCGAATTTGGTTTATCAGACCGCATCATTATTGGTGACGCGCAGGCTGGCGTGGGGTACCGCATCGGCTCAGCAGATGTCTCGCTCGGCTATTTCCGCCGCGAGATTAGTTCGCTTAACGATACGCTCGGGACTGAAGGGTTTAGTAAGACTGAGGATGCGGCCGCGCTCTCATTCACGTGGAAGCGCTAGGGCGCGCACAGTTTCAGAAATTTCTTTGAGATAGGTTTCGCGCGCTTCATAAGATGCCTTAGCCGCCGCAATCTCGCCCGCGCTCATATCAGGTCGCCACGCTTCAAATATCAGCACCACACGGCTTTGTTCTGACAAATTCCATGCGCTATGATCAAAGCTGTCATCAAAGATAAAAGGCTGCCCCACCGTCCAGCCTTGCGTTTTCTCACCGACGCGTATGCCGCAAATGGACGGATCAGCGCTCGGAACAATGAGCGGTAAATGCACGGTGACACGACAATTGGCGAGGCCGTAATGCGGCGGGATTGTCACACCTGGCGCTAGGACAGAAAAGAAAGCTTCAATAGGGACGCCGTTTTGGCGCGTGACGGGCAGGGTGTTTAACACATCACAGGTCACAGCCATTTCACGCGCCTCTGGCTGAGTTGTCCCGTCCTTATAGAGATGCACGGCGTTCCAGCTTTTCTGACCTTTTAAAGATTGCCACTCGGCCCCAAAACCGCTCTGAGCGGCGACATAGGGCGTGCCTGCGTCTTGGTTGCGTGACATGAGCGCGAGATATTCGCTGCGGATTTCGTCCGTGTGCTGACTGAGCTTTTGCGTCCAGTCTGCGGATTCAAATATTTCTGTTGCGGGCAAGTCTGGCGCGTAAAAGATATAAGGTCTGGGCCGTGTCCTATCAGGGGGTTGAGTGCTGGGCGGATAAGGGGATGGCCCGTTATGGGTTTGCGGCCAGACGGCCGTCGCGAGGCGTCCAGGGGCGTCGCAGCCGTCAATCGTTTTAGACTGCACATCGGTGTAGGCTTTGCGTATGGCTTTATCGGCCATGTGTGAGGCGTCTCGCAATTGAGGCAATATGGTGGTGTTATATTGCGCCGTGCGAATGATGTGACCGCGCTCGGTGAGGTGTGAGAGGAGGGCGACACCCTCCGCTATTCGGCCAGTGTGCAGGAGTCCTGCGCCTGCCATCAGGCCAAATTTCAAATTTTGAGGTGCCGCGCGCCAGAGCGCGAGAAATTTTGGTGCAGATTGCCCCCAACCGTGCTCATTAAGCGAGGCGACTAAGGTCTCAAATTCAGCATCAGCAGATATCATGACCTTGAAATGGCAAGGCCATCATGCTTTGGTCAAGCCTTATCTTTGACGTCTTATTCGCACGATAAAGTTTCTGCGACCTTATGCGCACAAAAAAAAGGGCTCAAAATACGAAAATTTACAAAGCCTCTCTTGCAAAGACTCATAAATGCTGAAAAACACTACATATAGTGTCATGCAAAGGTTTTGTTACGACATCTGCTCTTAATTTGGCGGCGCGACACACTATTTGCGAAATTTGAGGGAAAAGAGGGACCATCATGGGTAAAATGGATTACGTAGAACATAAATCTGGTCTTTTGGTACCAAGCCTAAGTTATAAGCCGTTCCGCTATCCGTGGGCTTATGATTTTTGGCAAAAGCAGCAGCAAGTGCACTGGATGCCAGAAGAAGTGCCGCTCGGTGAGGACTGCAAAGACTGGGCAACCAATATCACTGAATCAGAGCGTAATTTGTTGACGCAGATTTTCCGTTTCTTCACCCAATCCGATGTCGAAGTCGGCGGGAATTACATGGAAAATTATATGCCGCTGTTTAAGCCCGTGGAAGTGCGCATGATGCTCGCGTCTTTTTCCAATATGGAAACCATTCATATCGCGGCTTATGCGCTCCTACTTGAGACTATTGGTATGCCAGACAGCGAGTTCTCGGCCTTTATGGAATATGAGGAAATGGCGGCCAAGCATGATTACCTCGGCAAATTCGGTGTCGAAAATGACCGTGATATCCTGACGTCTATGGCTGTATTTGGCGGCTTCACCGAAGGGCTGCAACTCTTTGCGTCTTTTGCGATGCTAATGAACTTTCCGCGCCATAATAAAATGAAAGGCATGGGCCAGATTGTAACTTGGTCCATCCGTGATGAGAGCCTGCATTGCGAGGGCATGATTAAGCTCTTCCATACTTTTGCCAAAGAAACAGGTGCGCTGACGCAATCTGTGAAAGATGACATCGCCGATTGCTGCCAGACCGTGGTGAAGCTTGAGGATAAATTCATCGATCTCGCCTTTGAGATGGGGCCTGTTGAAGGCATGACGAGCGAGGATATCAAACGTTATATACGTTACATCGCAGACTGGCGTATGGGCCAGTTGGGGCTTAAGCCCATTTACGGCATTGATGAGCACCCACTGCCATGGCTGACTGAAATTACCAATGGCGTGGAGCATGCGAACTTCTTTGAGGCGCGCGCGACGGAATACTCCAAAGGCGCAACACAAGGCGATTGGCACGGCGATGATGGCGTGTGGTCACGCTTTGAAAGTTTTAGCGCTAATACAAACAAAGTGGCGGAATAGCCCGTATATAATATGGATGAGATGAACGCTCTTATCTGAAAAGATAAGAGCGTTTTTTATGGTCTCTTTAAGGGGACAAAATAATTCGCCATAAAGCAAGGATGGACATGAGCCGCATTTATAAATTCGACAACATTGTGAATTTTCGCGATTTTGGTGATTATCCAGCGGGTGACGGCCTGCGCGTCAAACGCGGCAAGCTGTTCCGCTCAGCACATTTTAACCTTGCGAGCGAGGCCGACCTGAAAAAACTGGCCGAACTTGGGATTGAGCTTGTGGTGGATCTGCGACACAAACCTGAGCGGGAACGCCAACCTAACCGCTGGCCAGAAACGCCTGCACCTAAAGTGCTGCAATATCCCGATGCGAAAGACAGCAATGAAAAGCTCGCGCCCCACGAAATCTTCATCAAAGAAACGCTCAGCACACCAGACGAAGCGCGCGGCTATATGCAAGGCTCCTACGAGGCACGCCCAAATAATGAAGGCTTTCAGACCATTTTTTCAGACACGCTCAAATTTATGGCGAGATCAGGTGGGCCAATCCTCATTCATTGCGCGGCGGGTAAAGATCGTACGGGAACACTCGCCGCGATTATTCTCTCGGCGCTCGGTGTGCCGTTTGAGACGATTATGGATGATTATATGATGACGATGGAAGCGGTTAATATCGAAACGTTTCTTGAGCCTGCGTCGTTACAAATGGCTGAGCGTTTTGGCCGAAAAATCCCTGTCGATGCCCTACGCCCCCTATTTCATGTTGAGCCGAGTTATTTGCAACGCTCTATGAAAACGATTGCTGATACGGACGGCTACATAGCAGATAGGCTCAATATTACCGAGGCTGAGCGTGATGCGCTGCGAACTCAATATCTCGAGCCGCAGGCTTAGGGTCACGCTTAGGTGCAGTTTACCGTTAATGAGCCTTCAGACTTACAGTTATACGTCTTTGGTGAACCGTCGAGTGTAAAAGGAATATCAGCTGAAGAGCGCGGTTTTAGAATAAATGTTTCTTCGAGCAATGTGAACGGCTCGACGAATTTATATGTGACGGACCGGTAATTATATTGAAGTCTCGCGACGACGGCACCAGATGTTTCTGTCAAAAGACGCGTCCCAATGTCAGTTGGATCAAAAGCACTGCCAACATAACCGCCATTTAAGTTCGCTTTGCCGAGTTCGACAATGGCGCCACCAGGATCCATTCTGTAGCTTAGAATTTCGGCCCGAACATCTGAGACTTGGTCAGGCTTAAGCGACATCGTCGCCAATGTGGCCTCAAGCACGTCTTCCATATCATCCCCATCCATATTCGCCACTTGCGTCGCGAGATCGCCCGCAACATTGGTGGCGTGTGAGGTGATTTTATCAGCATGAATGATGAGGGCAATTTCGACGACACCGAAATAAAGCGCAATCATGACAGGAGACAAAATCGCAAATTCAACTGCTGCGATGCCGTCTTCTTCACGGCGAAATCTCACAACAGCCGATTTAGTAGACTGCGTAAGCCGCTTTGGAAGCGACGTGATTTTTGAAAATTTAGATGAGATATTCATAACGTTATCCTTGTTCTACAAATAGCGATTAATGGGCGCTGTTAGACCGTGCGTCTAACCACCACCACCACCACCACCGCCACCCGGGAAAGGTTCATTGCGGAAGGCCGTTACGGTTTCAATTATGCGAACATTTCCAGAGGCATTAGCCAAACGTGTATAGGCTCCTGGAAATGCGAGATCATGATAATATTGTACGCGAACGACGACCACGGCGCGTGGGCCTGTCTGTACATAATTATTAGCGGGTACAGCGGGCGGCGCCCCTGGACTGTCAGGATCAGATCTCTCCGTTTCTGGCAACATATCAGGCTCAAAGCGCCCCGAAGAACTTGAAACAACATCAATACGCAGAGAACCGCAATCGCCAAGACCTGCCATATTATCACAAACTTTTTCCGCAAAAGCATCGCCTAGACCGCCTGAAGACTGGAATTGACCTGTGCGCACTTCACGCGCGGCCTCTTGCATGGCGTGACCCATGGTGGCTTGGATAAAAAAGATAATGCCAAGCTCAATGATGGCAAAGATCATGGCGCTGAACGGAATAAGGAGTATAGCGAACTCAACCGAAGTTGCGCCGTCGCTTCTGTCGCGGTAGCGTTTTAGCTGACGAATAAACTGTTTCTTTAAAATACTCATGACTTTACCCACAAAGACTGAATTTGCATGGTAAGGATGAAGTCTTAATGTCTTGCCAAGATATAGTCTTAACAAACTCTTAAAATTTAGAACGTGTTAAACGTGATTATAGACTAGTTCGGTGTTGTATCTACAGGGCGCGATGGTGCAGCGGACGCTCCATCTCCAGAGCCCGATGCATTGGCTGCCGCCGCAAAGAGATTTGTCAGGGGATTGCCGCTCTCGGCTGTGTTACCTTCCATGAACTCGTTAGAATCCCCAAGTGTTGGCGAGGGGTTACAACTTGGTCCGCAATTATATGTCTGACGGCCTTGGCTCACATTAAAGATACGCACTTGATTGCGTGACTGCGGTGTGATGACCTGAATATCAGAACTCATCATCGTATTCCCACTACGGTCAAGGATAACCAGATTAGTTTCGCCGTAAGCCTTGCCAACAACAAGGACAGTATCTGCCGAATGGATGGAGACATCTGCTATGTCTGGATTGCCAATCACTACCGCTGAAGCCTCAGACGGAAGGCGCAAAATTTCCGTTTTGTTGAGTTGTACACTATAGAGGCCGTCGCCTGCACTCGCAGTGCTCGCCAGTGACATAGCCCCGATGAGACCGCAGCCTAGACCCACAATAGCTTTGCGTGAGCGCTTAAAATTCTGAAAAATTTGCATAATAATCCCCTAAGGTTTGAGGCAACTTACGCAAATGTGGTGAACGAAGTCTTTACGTGGGTGAAAATCCCAAGGGTCTCGTAAATTTTACCAAGCGTTTTATGTCACGTGAGACTGCGATAAAATTGCCTATATATAATGTCAGGAGAACATTGGCGGGTATTTACGTCGTAAAAAAAATGATTTTTACCTGAAATTTACTACGTTGTTTAGCAGAGTGATAACGCGTCTGCTCTATACCCATTGATAACAGGAAAAAAGCCTGTGTGGGGATAAACCCCAGAAAACAGCAAACGTGGGAGTATGCTATGACTAACTTGGTGAAAAACTACATTAATGACGAATCTGGTGCGACAGCTATTGAGTACGGCCTAATTGCCGCTCTTGTTGGCGTTGCTCTTATTGTTGGTGCTCAGCGTCTTGGTACGT
>CALLME010000190.1 GCA_938007945.1 uncultured Caulobacterales bacterium | reverse complement strand
TGCCATTTGAGGTGCTCTTCTGTGCCCTCTGAAGGCTCTGACCGCGCGACATAATATTCTTCACGGAACACGAAAGACACGACGTCAGCATCTTGTTCAATAGAACCTGATTCACGCAAGTCAGAGAGCTGCGGGCGTTTGTCATCGCGTTGCTCAACTTGGCGCGAGAGCTGCGCAAGCGCGAGCACAGGCACGTCAAGTTCTTTGGCAAGGGCTTTTAGACCCATCGTGATCATAGTCACTTCTTGCACACGGCCATCTGATGATTTGAGCTGATTGCCGCCTGTCAAAAGCTGGAGGTAATCTACGATAATGAGGTCGAGCCCCGCCATACGTTTCAGACGTCTTGCGCGTGCGGCGAGCTGACCAATAGAAATACCGCCTGTATCGTCAATGTAAAACGGGATGGAATTAATTTCGTCTGCTGCGTCGCGGACTTGCTCATATTGCTCTGTTGTGATGTCGCCACGGCGAATTTTATGAGACGGGATTGTGGATTGTTCGGCGAGAAGACGGGTCGCGAGTTGTTCGCTGCTCATCTCTAGGCTGAAAAACCCGACACGGCCGCCATTGACGGTTTTCATAATCCCGTTCTCGTCTTTTTCCTCTTTGAAAGCTTTGGCGACGTTAAATCCAATATTGGTCGCAAGCGAGGTCTTACCCATTGAGGGGCGTCCTGCGAGGATAATCAAGTCAGAACGGTGTAAACCACCAAGCTGTTTGTCGAGATCCGCAAGACCCGTGGACATGCCCGAAAGCTGTCCATCACGACTAAAAGCAGCAGTCGCCATATTGATAGATTTGATAAGGGCTTGAGAAAACGTCTCAAATCCGCCCTGTGTGTCTCCCGCTTCTGCGAGAGAGAAAAGTTTGTTTTCGGCGTCTCCAATAAGACTGACGGCTGTGTTCTCACCGCTGACGTCTTTGGCTTGAGCGTTAATTTCGTCACCGAGTTTAATTAGCTCACGGCGCATAGCGTGATCAAAAATCAGCCGCGCATATTCAGGGGCCGCCATGGAGGCTGCTGCGGGGGCATTGGCGAGAAGGCGCGCGAGGTACTCGACACCGCCAATGTCTTCAATCGTTTGGTCTTGAGAGAAACGATCTTTGAGGACAATTGCATCGGCAAGCTGTCCAAGCTCTATCAGTTTTGAGATTTGCTCAAAGATACGACCATTGACAGGATTGTAAAAATGCTTGGTTTGGACAATGCCGCTGACGCGGTGATAAATCTCATTATCATAGAGCAGTGCACCGAGAAGCGCTTGCTCTGCTTCCCAGCTATGGGGAAGAGCGTCGAGCTCTGGCGCGTCATAGCCGCTATTGTCATTCTCAAATTGTGAAACCATGATTAACTCTAACAGACCTATTGCGCGCGCGCTACAGCGCAGGGCACGGGCTAGGTCGAAATTGTGGGATAACTCTGTTGATAGTCAGGTCTTTTCGCGGCAAAATTCACCAACAGCGCCATAGTCGTGACACATAGCCCGTTTACAGTCTTTCTCTCTTTACCAAAAGCGCAACTCGCTTTAACAAGAGGCGAATTTCGGATGGGCTTTGATATGGCGAATTTTTTCAAACGACTTTTTGCATGGTGGGACGGTGCGACCCTCGGCACACTGATGCAGGTAGGGCGCAAAGGTACAAAAGTCGGCGAAGATGAATATGGCAACACCTATTACGAAGAAAAAGGCGATGGCTATGACGGGCGCAAGCGCCGCTGGGTGACATATTCTGGCTATGCAGATGCCTCGCGCGTGCCGCCTGAGTGGCATGGCTGGATGCATTACATCTATGACGAAACGCCAGAAGAGGCGCCGCTGCCGACGCAAAGTTGGGAACTCCCGCATCAACCTAATCTGACAGGTACGCTTCACGCTTATAAGCCCAAGGGTAGTCTTGACCGCGGCGGCGTGCGTGACAAAGTCGCCTCTGATTACGAAGCATGGACGCCTGGCGACTAATGATCAAACGTCTTGTTATATGCCTTACTGTTTTGGCTGCGATGTCCGTGACAGCACAGGCCGAAAATTTGCGTGGTGAAGCCGTTGTTCTTCGTGCGCTAGACAAGGTGACAGCCTCGACACAGGACTTCACTGTTCCAGTAGGTGATACGCTGACATATGGCTCTCTGACAGTTGATGTGAAGCATTGTGAAAAGCGTCCGCCTGAGGACATCCCCGAGACATACGCTTTTTTGCAGATTTTTGATAAGCCGCCTGCGCGCGCCAAAGACAGCAAAAAGCGCGGGGCCGAGCAGATTGAGAATGTGAAAGTTTTCTCTGGATGGATGCTCGGCAGCGACCCTGCGGCGTCTGCGCTTGACCACCGCGTTTATGATATTTGGGTGATTGACTGCAAAGTTGCGCCTACGCTTCTGGATTTGCGTCCTTAGGGCTAAGATCGACAGGTGTCGTTTCAAACATCGTTATGGGGTGGTCTAACGCAGTAAAATCACCTCTTATTTTAAGCGCATTTGGCAATAATTTCAGATAATCGCTTTGCGGAATTTCAATACCCCCCATGCTCTCAAGATGATCTGTCAGATATTGCGTATCAAGCAGGGTGAATCCGCCTGCATTGAGGCGTTCCACAAGATGTACTAGCGCTAGCTTGCTCGCATTAGGCCGAATGGAAAACATACTTTCGCCGAAAAACGCTCCGCCAATTGTGACACCGAATAGGCCACCAACCAGTTCACTGTCCTGCCAGACTTCGACAGAATGGGCGTGACCCATATCCAAAAATAATCTGTAGAGCTGCCGTAAGGAGTCGCTAATCCACGTGCCGCCGCCCTCTGTCGGGCGCGGTTGCGCGCAAGCCCAGACAACCGCGTCAAAGGCTTGGTCGATGGTTAGCGTCAAATCCGTACTCCGCATAAATTTAGCGAGCGAACGCGAAATATGCAGGCCATCAAGCGGGATAATGCCTCTCATATCTGGCTCAACAATGACAAATTGCTGAGACGTACGCGAATCCGACATGGGAAATTTTCCCGTGCGGTAGAGATTTAAAACGTCACGATAAGTGAAATTACGCATGGCTAAATAGTGGGATGATTGGCCTGCATTTGCAAGATAATGAACCCGCACGAGCTGCAACGCTTCGTCAGTTTTTTCAGACAAACGCTAGTAATGCGCGGCAAGACGGCCTATATAGAAATGGCTGGCTTGCCAGATATGACGATAAACGCGCATATAATAAGCGGACTGGACCCGGGGGCGGTACCCGGCGGCTCCACCATAAGGACATTTGCTCATTTGGCTTTATAAGTCGCGAGTGTTTTTAATTGGGGCCGAAATAGGATCGACAGACGTCTAAAAATGTTAGCTTTCGTTCGGATGGGTATCGTTAAATGCCCGTATCAGTAATTGCAAATGACAATACAGCTGAAGAGTTTGCACTAGCCGCGTAAGCAGTTAGTCGATCT
>CALLME010000189.1 GCA_938007945.1 uncultured Caulobacterales bacterium | reverse complement strand
ATTGGGCAAAATATTTGCAAGGCCAAAGTTTCCGTCAATGTTCTTAAATTTATTTTTTGGGATAGAATAGGAGAAGGCACGGTAAGACCGGACGTCTTCTTCGGGCTGGCTAACGCGCTTGCGCACAATTTTTGACGCCGTTCCAAAGAGATAGTCATCATTTACCCAGTTAATCTGAATAAATTCCATCGGCTTTGCGTCCATACGGCGAAAGGCTTTGGACATATCGCTCGTGTCGTAGATCTCAATATAAGGGTTGCCCTCTTTCGTCGTAATACGCAGCATCGCAATATATTTCCCGCTCGGCGAGACTTGCACACTCCGCACGGTTTCACGAACGGCGAAATAATCGATAGGTAAAGGGTTAGCACCTGCAACAGGCGCCGCTACGGCGGATGTTGAGAGGGCTGTTGTAGCCGCAACGAGGCCAAGGGCCGCGACACATGAAAGAAGGGTCTTGCGCATTTATAACTCCGTTAAGTCTCAGAAACTTAAATGATTTGTAAACACAAAAAGGCCCGCATGCAAATGCAGCGGGCCTTTTTTATCAGTTTTGTCGCAGTCACAATGACGTGACTGCTGCGCGACTAGAAGCCTTTACGCAGCTGAATGAAGAACTTACGACCTTCAATATCATAGCCATTACCGATCACAGCATTAGCGACTGTCGTGACTTCTGAACTATCAGCTCTTGGCGGATTGCGGTCAAAAACATTCGAGACCGATAGAGTAAGACCCCAATCCTGATCTTCATTATTGTAAGTGATGCCCGCGTTATGAACAAAGTAATCATCCGCAAAACCTACGTCACGACAATTAACATCACCAATAAACGAACCTCCGCATGTATCAGAGAAGGTATCAGCTACGCCATTACCCGATGTATCAATACCGAATGCATTGGAAAATTCATCAACAAAGTCTTCATCTTGGCTCACGGCACCCACGTAACGTGTGCCCCAAGTGAATGAGAAGTCATCATAAGACAAACGATGTGTAAGGCTACCACTCCAATCAGGGAAACCAAACTCGCCTTCGCTATTATCTTCAGTCGGCGTACCATCATCACCCACAAACAAGTTGCGAACTTCGAGAATGTTATTCGCCCGCAAGCTTGCACGATAATCAAAGTTACGGTCAAAAACTGTGAACTCTTTGTCGAAGCGTGCATTTACGTCGACACCACGAACTTGGTCTTCATTGAGGTTGATAAAGCCCTGATTAACGCCATCAAGAAGTTGATCTTGGTCACGGCTGATGCGGTCACAGAAAGGGCTTCGTCCGTCACGTTGATTGACAAAACAATCATTGATAATGAATTGCGCAGCTGGAGTAACCACAGAATTTGTCACTTCAATATCATAATATGTTGCGCCAAAACTTAAATCAAACGCATCCGTGAATGGCTGTTCAAATGAGAAGCCCGCAGTGAAAGATGTCGACTCTTCTGGATCCAGATCTAATGAACCTGTTGTCGCAACTTCGGTCGAGAATGTATTATTTCCACCGATATTTAGTGTGAACGGGTCCAATCCTTCAGCCTGACAGCGTGTAATCGTATCAGCATCACGGGTTTCAAGAGTTGGATCATAAACGTTTGGACCATTTGGATTATTCAAATCTGGTCTTGTGGCACCAATTGGCACAACGCAAGGGTCAAACAATGTCAAGAAGCCTGTTTGCGGCTGCAAGAAGTTTTCACGCAGGTTTGGCGAGCGGAATGACGTACCATAGCTTGCTTTTAACAATAGGCTATCAAACGGACGCCAACCAACTTTTGATGAGTATGTTGAGGCGCCGCCGTAGAACTCGTCCTCAAGAATACGGCCTGACAGGTTTACTTCAAGTTGGCGGAAAAGTGGTTTATCAGCGACCAAAGGAATATCTACCTCAGCATATGCAGAGCGAACAAATTTCTCACCTTGCGCTCCACCATCTGAGAAGAAGCCGAAGAAAAGACCATCTCTGGCAACTTCATCAGGATTAGACTCGATTTCGTCATACTGATATTCCAAACCTAGTACGGCGTTAATCTTACCAGCTGGAACTTCAGCAAGCGTACCTGCTACAAAACCTGACCATACTGTTTGTTTATACTGTGTATCGAACCTACGGTCATCAAAGAGATAATCTCTTTCTGCCTGTGACCCTAAATCACCTGCGATATTTGCGAAGAGTGATGGGGCAAACAAATTAACAGGAACACAGCCTGTCACGACATCTGAACGAACCGTCACGCCTGGCGCAGCGGTACAGGGTGCTAATCCAGGAATTGGGTTACCTGATGCTATATCATTCCCCAAAGCAAAATTCAGACGATCTTCGCGAATGCCTGGACGGTTGGAACTACCATTTGATATTGAGTGCGTCAAAGATGTTTCAAATGTCCAGTCTGCGATTTCCCCGAAATTAAGGAATGGAATATCACCACGAAACCCGCCTACAAGGCGTGTATTTTCGATAACCACCTCTGTATTAGAGCGGTCACCATTAATCCCGACAACGGGAATAGTGTCCTGTGGTCCGACGAAGTCATTTGCGCCGAAGCCAAACAAGAAAGGTGTACAAGCTGCGTTATCAAACAAGCCGCCCGCAAAAGTGGCGCAAATACGTGCGTCACGTTCATCACCATCCCGGTTCGGGTCACGGTCACGCTGGAAAGTATTCCAACGCTGAATGAATGCGTCGTCAAAGTTAAATCCACTCGAACCGCAATCACTTCCATTTACGCCACAAGGGTTGAATGGATTATCCGCGCCCACTGTTGGGAAAAGTTGGAATGTACCGCTATCGATACTCGTTTCAGCACGTGAATAAAGAACTTCAAAGAAGGGTGTTATATTAGCATCACCTTCAAGTGTATATTCACCATAGGCCATCAAATTTAAGCGCTTCTGCTCAGGGATCAAATCCTGATTAGGGTCAGCGCCGTTGAGTGCAAACTGAGCGAAATCAAAGTCTTGAATTCCATCACCGTTATTATCTACAGGCACGCCGGAAAGAGTTTGATCAACAAAGTTGGGAATACCGATGTTTGACCCGTCCGCGTTGAAATAAATGGACCCAAATGTTCCGCCAAGTTCTACGATACGGCCTGCAATACCTGTCGCTTTACACTCATTTGCTGGAAACGCTTGGAAACCATCAAACCATTCAGCAAAACGAATTTCGTCGCCTCGGCCAAATGTACGAATGTCGCCATTCTCATCAATTTCGTAGTGACGATCACAGCCCGCCAAATAGTCGCGATCTACGAGCTTAATAGCGTCACGAAAATCGTATTCTGCGCCAACACCAATAAAGCCGCGGTCTGTGTTTTTACCCCACGAGCCCGCAAGGTTATAGTCTTTGCCGCCGCTGTCTTGCGCAGGGTTATAAGTCGCAGTGATGTCAAGACCTTCAAAGTCTTTTCTCAAAAGGACGTTCACCACGCCGGCAACCGCGTCTGAACCATAGACAGACGACGCACCTTCGAGAAGGATATCAGTACGGTCAACAAGAGAACCTGGAATCAAGTTGATTGACGGTGTCGACGGCGCACCTTCAACACCAGCAGGTGCGATGCGACGACCGTTGACAAGAACGAGTGTCCGGTTAGCACCGAGACCACGAAGGTCGATTGTTTCTGAGCCAGGACCGTTATCAAGAACGAAGCCTGAGAAAGTTGAGTCAATTTGCTGACCCGCTGCTGATTCAGTTGTTTGCAAAATTGTAACAGGATCAATCAAACCGAGATCGCGTTTTTCATCAAAGTCGATAACTTGTAGTGGCGCGAGTGAGCTAAACGTATCACGTTTAATACGTGAACCCGTAACAACAACTTCGTCGCGGTCATCTTCAAGCGCGGCAGGTGTTTCAATAACTTCTTGAGCTATTTCATCAGCTACAGGCGCGTCTTGCGCGAAAGCGGGTGCGGCTGTGAAACCGACGAGTAAACTCGTGCCAAGCAGGAGCTTTTTAAAATCTAGATTGTTCATGATATCCCTCAGAAACTTTTGGTGAGACTCTTATTAGTATGTGAAGCTAATTTAAGGCATAGCCAGACCGACATTACAGGTCTTTAATGACGGTTTTTTCATTTAGCAAGCCTCGCTCACCCGCGAGCTGTGCAATTGTTAATAAAGCGTGACTTATAAGTCACAGATGCACCCAAATGGGGCAAATCTGAGAGTCCCGCCCTAAAAAACAGCTCAACTCATGATTTACACAATTTTGGGTTGGTTGAATAAATTATACGCCAAGTCATTATGTGCTGATGGGGTTGGATGTTGAAATTGGGGATAACAAGACGATTCGTTCGCGCCCCGTCTCTCGGCACCAAACATATGATGCACGCGTTAAAACTAGCCACCCTAAACACCAAATTCCTCACGCACATACCGTTGGAAAAGGTTCGAAATCGCACGGCTTTCGTAGGGTTGCGTTTGGATTAGCTCTCATCGGGGTTTCCGCCTTAGTCCTATTTCCGTACACTACCCTTCAGACACTCATGATGGCGTTTACAGCGTTGATAATTGTTCAGGCCTTATTGCGATGCTGTGCTGTCATGCTGACAAAAAAGACATTTGAAATTGCCCCGTCTTCAAATCCGTTTTCTCAGACGGGCCCTGCCGATTGGCCACTTTACACCGTGCTCGTGCCACTGAAAGACGAAGCCCATATGGTGGCTGGTCTCCTCAATACGCTCTCGCGGCTCGACTATCCGCGCGAGCGTCTGCAAATCATCTTTATCACTGAAGAAGACGACCCCCAGACAAGACGGGCCGTCACAACTGCGCTCCGTCCACCGTTTGAGCACGTCGTTGTACCGAGGCGCGGTATAACAGGCCCGCGCACCAAGCCCTACGCGCTCAATGTCGCCATGCAATATGCGTGCGGCGAAATTATTACAATTTATGATGCAGAAGACGCCCCTCACCCACAGCAGCTTAAAACAGCCGTAAGGGCCTTCACACAAAACCCCAATTGGGGCGCGCTACAAGCGCCGCTTGATTATTTTAACACGAATGAAAGCTGGCTTGCTGCGCAATTTGGGTTGGAATACAGCGCGCAGTTTCACGTTTGGATTCCGCTCATGGTGCGGCTCGGTCTCCCCTTCCCGCTCGGCGGCACAAGTAACCATATCCGCCGCAGCGCGCTAGAAAGCGTGCGTTACAAAGACATGTTCTGGGATAGCTATAACGTGACCGAGGACGCCGACCTCAGCTTTCGCCTCTCTGCAAAAGGCTGGGGCATTGGCTATATCACACCACCCACCCAAGAGGAGGCAGTCGCTAAATTGGGGCCTTGGACCCATCAACGCACCCGCTGGATGAAAGGTTTCATGCAAAGCTGGCGCGTACATATGGACGCACCCTTAGAACCTAGGGGATTGCAAGGTGTAAGACGTCAATTGACGCTGCAACTCACGCTTGGCTCGGTCCTCCTTGCAGGATTTCTTCATGCACCGATATGTTTCGTTTTGCTAGCTTGGGTGGCGAGCCAACTTATCACGACAGGCACGATAGTCTTGCCGCCAGTCGTTCTTATGTCACTCGCACTCGGATATGGGTCTGGCCTCTTGATTGGCGCGGCAGGAGCGATACGTATGGGTCGCCCAAAACTGCTACTCGCCCTGCCGCTCATGCCGCTTTATTGGTTATGTCTCGCTTGGCCGACTTACCGCGCGGCGATAGAATATGTGCGCCGACCATTTTATTGGGCTAAAACAGAGCACGGTCTCACGTCAACGCAAACACCAAGACCTATGCACATGCAGCCCACGGACATCGACATTGATAACACGCCATACCTTGAAAAGGCCAGCCATGTTTGGCCCGCTCAAGTCAACCCGCTCACAGCTTTGACTCCGTATATCCCACTTTCACGGCCTGTAAATGACAGGGCGCGCAAGCTGAGCCCTCATAAAGACGCGGCGGAATAGGTTATCATGCCAGTAACTTTGTTTGCCGCCTTGTAATCTGCGCCCTACACCTTAAATCCGCTGGATGTATTCAACTGACCTCAAATTGTCCTTGATGGGGCTTTTCGTTTGCGTGGCTCTGGGGGCCATATCCTTCCAGAGACATTTTGCCAAACACGACAAACTCAAGCCGCGCATGGTGCCGTGGATGCTGATCTTTCTCGCCTGTGTTTCGACAGGCACAATGGTGGTTGTCCATCTTGTCAATTTGCTCGGCTTTGAGACGGGGCGCTAGCGACCGCGCAAAAAAAGACGCTGATCGAGATGACAGAGATGTCACCCGACCAACGCCGTGAGTTGCCAAAAGGCAGTGCCAGTGAGGAGCACTGTTGGAGTTTATTGCGTCACGCGGCTATCCTGCCAGCCCCCTTAATAATGCAATTTACTCTCCCTGTAATTGTTATTATTATGTTTTTTGTGAAGTAAATGTAAATTTCTTCCAAAAATTTATACTTCTGATAGAAGCAGCTCTACTCTTGCGTGTTTAATCACGCTTTATTCGCTAAATTGAGCCGATAAGCTCGCCATAAACGTGTATATATTAAGACCTCGTTAAAACTATAATACTATCAATAGTTGTATTAAAGTGAGACGAATATGCTTATTTGGCTAAGAAACTTTTTCGATTTACCTATTGGCTTTACGGGACTGCTTGGCACCGCTCTAACCCTTGCCGCCGATATAATTGAGGCGCGACTATTCGAGTATATCATGACCTCGCCGCTCGGAGACTTTGTCATGATGCAGAATGTGGCGGCCTCCTCTTCACGCGCGACACACCGTTTGCCGAGTCAGAGACAGCACTCATCACGCGTCTGTCCACGGTCTATGGCACGGCATGGCAGGCGCTCGGCGCGAAGAAACGCGCCAAGATGACGCCGCGTAAACGCACGATTGTCTGGGCCACAGTTGCTGTGCTCGCCCTCGCCGCCTTCATACCCGTGCCGATGACCGCACACGCGCCAACCGAAATCGTGGCGGCAAATCCCCATATCGTAACGGCCCCAATTGATGGCGTGATTGACCAAATTCTTGTCCCGCCCAATACCGTCGTCAAGAAGAACGCGGCGCTCATACGCCTTGTCGATACGCGCTACCGCAACGACTATATTTTAGCGCAAGGCGAAGAAACTGTGGCGCGCGCGAAACGTCGCCAAGCCACGCTCGCTGCCCTTAACGATGAGGATGCCAAGCGAGATATTGCCGTTGCTAAAGCCGAAGAGAGCTTGGCAGCGGCGCGCAAATCTTACGCGCGTGACCGCTTGGCCAAAACAACCCTGCTCGCGCCTAAGAACGGCGTCGCGCTATTTTCAAATCCGCAAGACTGGACCGGGCGTCCCGTCGCAACTGGCGAGGCGATCTTGCAGGTCGCGGATCCGACCCGCGTGTTGCTGCGCATTGATGCCCCCCTCACATCAGGTGAGACATTGCAAAGCGGCGCGCGGGTTCGGTTATTTCTCGACTCAAACCCTCTCACGGCTATCGAAGCTGAGTTAGGTGAAGCGAGCTATTACGCCGAGAGCCTACCCAATGGGCAAATGGCCTTTACCGCTTACGCCAAAATCACAGACAATACCGTGCCTCGTATCGGCTCACGCGGCGTAGCGAAAATTTATGGCCGTAAAGCCCCGCTTGGATTCTGGCTCGCCCGTAAGCCAATAACTCTAGCCCGTCAATTTACGGGGATATAAGGCTGTGGGGTTGGCGTTATGAATGCAGGCGCCCAGATGGCCGAGCGACAAGCCGCTCTGCCGGGTGGTTTTGGTCAAAAGCTTATTATCCAAAGCCGTTGTGATGGTGCTGTTCGCAATTGAAA